>NZ_SOGU01000048.1:0-55722 GCF_004403275.1 Cryobacterium sp. TMT4-10 | reverse complement strand
GCCGCGCCCCGCCTCCCCTGCCCGCCGCGCCCCGCCTCACCTGCCCGCCGCGCCCCGCCTCACCTGCCCGCCGCGCCCCGCCTCCCCCGCCGAACCTCGCCCGCCGGTGCCCGTGCGAATTCGACGGAGATTCTGCTGCAAAAGGCTCAAATCGGGCCGAAAAGCGGCCGGATGCTCAAAATCTCCGTCGAATTCGTCCAGGAGGCCTGGCCGACCGGCGCCGGCCGTGCCGCCCGGCAGGGTGTCTGCGAAAGCAGGCACGGAGACGCAGGGTGCACCGAAACCTCGCCGAGCCGTGAGTTGCGACTCTCTATTTCCAAAAAAGAGGAGCTTTCCTCACGGCTCCGCGGACGCGGGCGGGGCCTCTGCGAAGCAAGGGGGGGCAGGGGCCGCCCTACTACTCGAAGGCCTCGGGCGGCGGGCAGGCGCAGACGAGGTTGCGGTCGCCGAAGGCGTTATCGATGCGACGCACCGGCGGCCAGTACTTGCCACGGATGAGCGAGCGCACCGGGTAGACCGCGGTCTCGCGGTCGTAGGCGTGCGTCCACTCCCCCTCGATCACCGACTGCGCCGTATGGGGGGCGTTGTGCAGCGGGTTGTCGTCGGCCGGCCAGCGACCGGAGGCCACGGCATCCGCTTCGGCCTTGATCGCGATCATGGCCTCCACGAACCGGTCGATCTCGCCCAGGTCCTCGCTCTCGGTGGGTTCGATCATCAGCGTTCCCGACACCGGGAAGCTCATGGTCGGCGCGTGGAAGCCGTAGTCGACGAGGCGTTTGGCGACATCATCGACGGTGACCCCGGTGGCCTCGGTGAGCGGGCGGAGGTCGAGGATGCACTCGTGCGCGACCAGCCCGTTGTCGCCGGAGTAGAGCACGGGGAAATGCGCGTCGAGCCGCTTGGCCACGTAGTTGGCGGCGAGCACAGCGGCGCCGGTGGCCTCCTTGAGCCCCTCGGCCCCCATCATCCGCACATAGGCCCAGGAAATGGGCAGGATGCTCGGGCTGCCGTAGGGCGCCGCCGAGACGGGTCCGCCGGCGTGCACGATCGTGCCGCCTGATCCATCGCCCGAACCGGCACCGGCACCAACACCGGCACCCCCGCCGGCACCGAGCAGGTAGTGCTCGTCGCTCTGTGCGAGCGGGTGGCCGGGCAGGAATGGGGCGAGGTGCGCCTTGGCCGCGACCGGCCCGACGCCGGGTCCGCCGCCGCCGTGCGGGATGCAGAAGGTCTTGTGCAGGTTCAGGTGCGACACGTCGCCGCCGAAGTCGCCGTAGCGGGCGAAGCCGAGCAGCGCGTTCAGGTTCGCACCGTCCACGTAGACCTGGCCGCCGGCGTCGTGCACGGCACGGCAGATGGCGCCGACCTCGTGCTCGTAGACGCCGTGCGTGGAGGGGTAGGTGATCATCAGCGCGGCCAGGTTGTCGGCGTGAACGGCGATCTTCGCGCGCAGGTCGTCCAGGTCGACGTTGCCCAGCTCGTCGCAGGCGACGACGACGACCTTCATGCCGGCCAGCACAGCGGAGGCCGCGTTCGTGCCGTGGGCGCTGGACGGGATCAGGCAGACCAGGCGCTCCGCGTCGCCGTTGGACAGGTGGTAGCCGCGGATGGCGAGCAGGCCGGCCAGTTCGCCCTGGCTGCCCGCGTTGGGCTGCAGCGACACGGAGTCGTAACCGGTGACATCGCTCAGCCAGGTCTCGATCTGGCGGACCAGTTCGAGGTAGCCCTCGACGTCGGCGCGCGGGGCGAAGGGGTGCAGCCCACCGAATTCGGGCCAGCTGACGGCCTCCATCTCGGTGGCCGCGTTCAGCTTCATCGTGCAGGAGCCGAGCGGGATCATGCCCCGGTCGAGCGCGTAGTCGTAGTCGGCGAGGCGCTTCAGGTAGCGCATCATGCTCGTCTCCGAGCGGTGCGTGTTGAACACCGGGTGGGTGAGGAACTCGCTGGTGCGGTGCAGCTCGGGCGGCAGGCCGGCCTCGACCATGCTGAAGTCGACGAGGCCGAAGGATTCCCGGCCGCCGAACGCCCCGACGACCAGGGCGAGGTCGGCGAGCGTCGTCGTTTCGTCGACCGAGATCCCGATCGTGTCCGCGTCGACGAGGTGCAGGTTGACTCCGCCGTCGGCGGCCGCGGCGACGATCTCGGCGGCGCGACCCGGGCTCGACACCCGGACGGTGTCGAAGAAGGTCGCGGTCACGACGTCGGCTCCGGCGGCGAGGAGCGCCACAACGAGCTGGCCGGCCCGTTCGTGCACCTGACGTGCGATCGTCTTCAGCCCGTCGGGGCCGTGGTAGACGGCGTACATGCCGGCCATCACGGCCAGCAGCACCTGGGCCGTGCAGATGTTCGACGTGGCCTTGTCACGACGGATGTGCTGCTCACGCACCTGAAGCGACAGTCGGTAGGCCGGGTGGCCGACCGCGTCCACGCTGACGCCGACGAGCCGGCCGGGAAGCTGGCGTTCGAGGCCCTGGCGCACGGCCATGTAGCCGGCGTGGGGACCGCCGAAACCCATCGGCACGCCGAAGCGCTGGCTGGTGCCGACGGCGACGTCCGCGCCGAGCTCGCCGGGCGAGGTGATCAGGGTCAGGGCGAGCAGGTCCGCAGCGACGACGGTGAGCGCGCCCTGCGCCTGGGCGGCGGCGATGACGGCCGCCGGGTTCCAGACCCGGCCGGACGCGCCGGGGTACTGCACGAAGATCCCGAAGTGCTCGCCGAGGTCGGCCACGGTGGCCGCGCCGGTCGCGACCTGGCCGGCGCCGCCGGTGCTGACGTCGGCGAGGGCGATCTCGACGAGGTCGATTCCGAGTGCGGCCGCGCGGTTGGCCAGCAGCGCCTTCGTCTGCGGCAGGGCGTCGGCGTCGACGATGAACCGGTTCGACTTCGACTTCGACGCGCGGCGGGTGAGGAGCATGCCCTCCACGACGGCGGTCGATTCGTCGAGCATGGACGCGTTGGCCGTGGACAGTCCGGTGAGGTCCGCGATCATGGTCTGGAAGTTGATCAGGGCCTCAAGCCGGCCCTGCGAGATCTCGGGCTGGTAGGGCGTGTACGCCGTGTACCAGCTGGGGTTCTCGAACACATTCCGCTTGATCACCGCCGGGGTGACGGTGTCGTAGTAGCCCTGCCCGATCATCGACCGCTTGACGGTGTTACGGTCCGCCAGCGTGCGCAGTTCGGCGATCGCCTCCCGCTCGGTGGCGGCCGGCGGCAACGTGCTGTCGCCGAGCACCCGGAACTGGTCGACCTGGATCGAAGCGGGCACGGCGGCGTTGACGAGAGCGTCGACCGAGTCGTAACCGAGGATGGCCAGCATGCGGGACTGGGCGTCGGCATCCGTGCCGATGTGGCGTTGGGTGAAGGGCTGTGACATGTGTCGGGAACCTGTGCTTCTTGTTTTCGTTACTCGCCGACGAGGGCGGAGTACTCGGCGTAGCTGAGGAGGGGAGGAAGCTCGGCGTAGGTGACCTTGATCAACCAGCCGGCGCCGAACGGGTCGCTGTTGACGAGCTCGGGGCTGTCGACGACGGCGTCGTTGGTCTCGGCGACGGTGCCCGTGACGGGGGCGAACAGCTCGCCGACCGACTTCGTGGACTCGATCTCGCCGACGACGCTGCCCCCGGCGACATCGCTGCCCACGGCGGGCAGCTCGACGAAGACGACGTCGCCGAGCTTGTCGGCGGCGTAGGCGGTGATGCCGACGGTGACGGTGTCGCCGTCGACCAGCACCCACTCGTGCTCGGCGGTGTACTGGAGTTCAGTCTTGTCTGCCATGGGGTTTCCTCTCGAGGGATGGATTAGGGGTGTCTATTTCTGGCGCTGGTAGAACGGAAGGGCGGTCACGGTGGCGGGGATGCGGGTGCCGCGCACGTCGATGAAGACCTCGGTTCCGAGGCGGGCGAGGCCCGGCGCCACGTAGGCCATGGCGATCGGATGTCCCAAAGTCGGTGACAGCGCCCCGCTCGTGATCACGCCGTCGGCCACGGTCGCGTCGGCGCTGCGGAAGATCGCGTAGTCGGCCCGGCCGGCGCGTTTGCCGGCCGAGGCGAGTCCCACGAGCACGCGGGCCTCGGCGCTGGGACCTTCCTCACTGGCTTCGCGGCCGATGAAGTCGACCTCCTTGGCCAGGTTGACGACCCGGCCGAGCCCGGCCTGGGCCGGGTAGGTGGAGGTTCTGAGTTCGTGGCCGTAGAGGGGCATGCCGGCCTCGAGCCGCAGGGTGTCGCGGCTGGCGAGCCCGGCCGGGACCAGCCCGTGGACCTCGCCGGCGACGAAGAGGGCGTTCCAGAGAGCCAGGGCGTCGGGCACGTCGACGTAGAGTTCGAACCCGTCTTCGCCGGTGTAGCCGGTGCGGGCGATCAGTACCGAGGCGCTCTGGAAGGTGCCGCCGAGGGCGCGGTAGTACTTGAGCGCGGCCAGGTCGCCGTCGACGGTGAGACCCGCGGTGGCTTCCAGGATGGCCCGGGAGTTCGGGCCCTGCACGGCGATCAGGGCGACTGCGTCGCTCCGGTCGGTGACGGTGACGTCGAAGCGGGCGGCGCGCGCGGAGAGCGCTTCGACGGCCTGGAACCGGTTGCCCGCGTTGGCGACGACGAGGAACTCCTCCTCCGCCGTGCGGTAGACGACGATGTCGTCGATGATGCCCCCGGCGCGGTTCAGGATGAGGCTGTACTTGGCCTGCAGCAGCTCGATCACGGAGAGCTTGCCGGCGAGCGCGTAGTCGAGGAACGCCCCGGCATCCGGCCCGACGACGACGATTTCGGCCATGTGCGAAAGGTCGAAGATGCCCGCGCCGGTGCGCACCGCGTGGTGCTCGGCCAGGTCGCTGGAGTACCGCACCGGCATCTGCCAGCCGGCGAAGTCCGTGAAGCTGGCGCCGGCTTCGACGTGCGCCTGGTGCAGCGGGGAGAATCGCTCCGTGGCGGCGGGAGCGGAATCGGTGTCGGCAGAAGAAGTGAGGGCGGCGTTGTCCGAGGTCATGAGTTCTCCAGGTCGTCGTCGGCTAAGAGCCGAGCGAGATTCTCCGGGGCACGATCGAGCGATCGAACTCCTGGGAACTCCCCCTCTGTCGTCAGGCCTGAGAGCTTCACCGCATCCGTCGGGACGTGACTTT
Organism: Cryobacterium sp. TMT4-10; assembly: GCF_004403275.1. Lineage (NCBI taxonomy): Bacteria > Bacillati > Actinomycetota > Actinomycetes > Micrococcales > Microbacteriaceae > Cryobacterium > Cryobacterium sp. TMT4-10. The sequence continues at coordinate 50,609 of NZ_SOGU01000048.1, read as the reverse complement.
CACCATGGGCGAGCCGCGTTGGTGCCGCGACTACTTTTCAGAGTGGCCAGTTCGATGCGGTACGAGTACCTGAGAGATTGTCGGGGAGGATTGCTCCTTCGGTGTTCGCTCGCCTCCCGGCGTCGAACTCTCCCGCATCGACCTTGATGGCCCGGTATTCACTTGAGGGTATTCACTTGATGCTGGTGCTGCGCGCTAGGGCGTGTGCGCTCTCAGCCTAGCGTGCGCCGGGCACCGGGCGAGCGGGCAGCGGACGAGCCGGCACGGGGGCCGTGACGGATGCCGCGGCCTCCGGGCGACGCCCGCGGGAGGGAGCGCGTACCCTGTTACTCTGCCCGCGATTCATGCGGGGCACGAAGAAAGGCGTTCCGTGGACATCACCCTCCTCCGGCATTTCATCGCCGTCGCCGAGGAGTTGCATTTCCCGCGCGCCGCGATGAACCTCAATGTCTCCACCCCGAAGCTGCGTTCCTCGATCGCGAAACTCGAGACGAACCTCGGCGTCGTGCTCATCGACCGCACCACGGAGACCACCCGGCTGACCACGGCGGGCAACCTGTTTCTGACGGAGGCCCGCGCCGAGCTGGCCGCCTCGGATGAGCCCTGGCAGCCGCCGCTGCCCGCGGGCGGCAAGGCCAAGGCCTCGAAGGGCAAGGGCCGCGCGCCCGAGGTCAAGGGCCAGCCGCGCCCGGGGAAGCGCCGCCAGGGCCGCTAGCCCGCGCCCGGATCGTCGGCGACGACCCCGGCCGAGGCTCGGCGCCAGGCCGAGAAACTGGCCACCGAGCCGCTGTGCGGCGCCACCAGCCACGGCCACGGATGCAGTTCGGCCGCGCCCTCCGCGTAGCGCGCGAAGCTGGGCACCGGCGCGGACGTGACGGCCGCGTCGAGGCTCGGAACGACCACCCGCGGGTCGCCCAGGTGCACGACCACCTCGCGCCGCCGGGCCAGATCCTGCAGGGTTTCGACGGTGAAGATCAGTCTTTTGCTCGAGAGCCGCAGCCGGGCCAGGGCCGGCTCGTCGAAGACGAAGACGACCGGAAGCGCGGAATGCGCCTCGAGGGCCGGATCGGCGTCGCCCAGGGAATCCACCGTCAGCAGGACCGACCGGGCCGCGCGGCGCCGGACGGCGACGGAGGGTCCCCTTGTGGCGGCCAGGTGCGGATCGCGTGTCAGGTTCGCCGGCGCATCCGTCACCGGCGCCGGTGCGGCGGCCGCCGGGAACTGCTCGATCGGGCAGGCCTGGGCGAGCGGGCAGGCACGGCAGAGCTGCGGGGCCCGTTTCTCCACCTGCCAGCGGGCGAAACCGTAGGGGCTGCCGGTCCCGGCGCCCACGGTCCACTGCCAGCCCAGCAGGTTGGCCGCGCGCGAGCCGTCGAGCAGGTGCCGGTAGAACTCCTCCTGGCCGGCATGCCACCCGGCGCCAAACCTCACCGTGTACTGGGAAGCCAGCCACATCCGGGTCTGGTTGACCAGCCAGCCGTCGGTTTCCAGCTCCGACACGACCGAATCGACGCAGTGCATGCGCCGCGGCCAGGCCTCGGGTTCGAACCCTCCGGCCCAGGGCGCCGCGAACCGCAGGTTTCGGTGCAGGGCCACGCCCACCCGCGCATAGAGATGTCGGGCGTATTCCTGCCAGAGCAACTCGTCCCGGAATTTGCGGGTGTCCCGGGCGGGTCCGTCTGCGACGTGATCCCACGCCCGGCCGAGCGGCACCAGCCCGTGCCGGATGTACGGGGAGAGCCGGGAGGCCCCGCGGTCGGTTTCCGGCAGTACCTGACTGCGCCTGGCCGCATAGCCCGCGACCGAGAACCCGGCCAGGGCACGGTCGGCGCTGGTCTGGCCGCCCCGGATGCCCGGACTCGCCCGCACCTCGTCGTCGTCGTCGACCAGGTGGCGCAGGTGGCGGCGCACGACGGCTTCCGCGGTTCCGTCGTTCAGGGCGATGAGCACGTCTGATTTTAGACTCCGCCCCACGGCGCCAGGAAGCGCTACGCCTGCTTGCGGCGACCGGCCGCTGCCTCGCGCTGCAGGGGCGTCACCGAGGCCAGCGGCACGTTCAGCCGCTCGACCAGCGGGGCGAACGCCCGGAACCGCTCGAGCACCAGGTCGGTGAAGTCTTCGCCGAGGGCCACCGCGCCGGGCAGGGTGCCGGTCAGCGCCCAACTGCGGTTCTGCAGCAGGTCGGCTGCCGGGTGCTCCGCCGGGAATCCCTTGGGCGCCCGGATGAGCGGGTTGCCGTCCAGCGGGTCGGCCAGCCCGGTGCGCGACACGTCGGCGAGCACGCCTCTCATGGCGCCGTGGTGCTCGAGCAGGTAGTCGCGGATGGCCCGCAGTTGCTGCGGGCCGGGACCCCAGGAACCGCCCGCGACCATCACGCTCTGCACGCCCACCTGCAGGAAGAAGCCCGCTCCCCCGCTCTTCTCCAGACCCTGGCGCGGCCAGAACGCCGCCAAATTGGTCTTCTAGGGGGTCTTGTCATGGGAGAACCGCACGTCGCGGTAGATGCGCATCATGGCCTTGTTCGGCGGGCGCAGATGGTTTGGCGCGAACTCGGCCAAGCTGACGTTCACCGCCTCGGCGACGGCCAGCATCCGTTTCTTCAATTCGAGCTCGTAGGTCGGTTTGTGCTCTTCGAACCATTCGCGGTTGTTGCGGTGCTCCAACTCCTCGAGAAAATCGAAGGTCTGTTCGCTGAAATGGGGACCCACTGCACGCTCCTTGACGTGGCCGGCGGCGCCTAACCGCGGGGCCGTCCTTCTTAGCCACCCTACGCAGGAACAGCAGCGGCAAGGTCACGGTCGCGAGGGCCGTGACCAGCCACACCACCAGCGTGGCCAGGACCCAGGCCTGCCAGCCATCCCTGCCAGGTGAGGGTGAAGCCGTCGAGCACCAGCGACGCCACCCAGAGGCCGAGAGTGCCGGAGCCGAGGAAGATGGCCGTGCGAATCAGAAAGCGGATCATGACTGCCCCTTTCGTGGCCGCGGCCTTCGCCGCGTCCGAGCATTGTGTCACCCGCGGCGCTCCAGCGGGAAGCACCTAGAATCGGCGCATGTCCCGCCTCGTCGTCGTCCTTCCGCTCACGGCGCTGCGCACCGGTGACAGCTTCCCGGTGTCGGAGTGGCCCCTCCACATCACCGTGCTGCCTCCTTTCCACACGGATGCCGCGGCATCCGTGATCGCCGGCGTCGTTGCCGGCGTCGTTGTGGGCGTCACCGGAGGTGTCGACGCCGTCTCGGCCGGCGGCCGCACCGCCATCACGGCCGTCGCGGGCGTCGAAGCGCTGTTCGGACGGCGTGAGGACGTGCCGGTGACCCTGGTCGTGGACGACGCGGCCCTGACCGAGCTGCACCGGGCACTGGTGGACGCCGTGCGGCCCTTCGCGTCCTCCCCGGACGAACCCGCGTTCACCGGCCCCGGCTTCCGGGCCCACATCACGATCAAGAACGGCGCCCGCGTGCACGAGGGCGAGGTGCTCACCCTCGCCCAGATCGCCCTCGTGGACATGGCGCCCCGGGCGGCGGCCGGCGGCCGGAGCGTGCTCGCCGTTTTCCCCCTGGCGGCTCCCGCGGCGACCGCGCTCGGCCCAGGCAACGGGGTTTCAGGCTCCGCCCAGGCCCTCGCCGACCACGAAGACGGTGAAGAACAGGGCGGCCGGTACCGCCACGGCGAGGGCGATGATGTTCAGCACCGAGCGCTCCCGCCACAGCCAGACGCAGAGCAGGTTCACGATGGCCGCGGCATCGATCAGCACGGTTCCGATCGCGGGCATCACCCAGGTGTCGGTGACCGGGTAGGTCTCGCGGAAGAGCGTCGTGATCAGCGGCAACACCAGCCAGGACGCCAGTCCGAGGGCTGACAGCACGATCGCCCAGCAGCCGATCGGGCTGCGCGGAAACGCCTGGGTGATGCCGCCGCCCTGGCGGGGTGAGGTCGAGTGAGGGGGGGGTGGTATCGGGGCCGGGGCGGGCTCGTCCCGTGGATTCGACACGAGCATCCACCTCTTCTCCCTGTGCACGCTTCTCCAAATGCGCGGCCGCGGCTGCGTAACCGGCTGGCGGCCACTGTATTCCCCGGACGCGGGCCGCGCGAGGTTGCGCCCGGTTAGGCCTTTTTCGCGGCTGCCTTGGCCGCCCGCTTCGTCTCCCGCACCAGGGCGAGCGATTCCGGGTCGACGATGTCGGCGACGGAGCGGTGCGAGCCCTCCTCGCCGTACGGGGCGCACACTTCCCGCCACCCCGGCGCCTCGACCCCGAGCCGCTTGCCGAGCAGGGCGAGGAAGATCCTGGCCTTCTGCTCGCCGAACCCGGGCAGCCCCTTCAACCGGCGGAGGATCTCGGCGCCGTCCGGGGTGCCGGTGGTCCAGATTGCGGCGGCGTTGCCGTCCCACTCTGTGGCCACGACTTCGGCCACGGCCTGGGTGCGCGCGGCCATCGAGCCCGGGTAGCGGTGCACGGCCGGGGTGCTCCGGAACACCTGGGCGAAGGCGTCAGCATCGAAACCGGCGATCACCCCCGGGTCGAGGGTCCCGATCCGGTCGCGGATCTTGGCGGGACCGGCGAACGCCGTCTCCATCGCGATCTGCTGGTCGAGGAGCATTCCGACCAGGAGGGCGAACGGGTCCTCGCTGAGCAGGGTGTCGGCGGCGGCGTCACCGGTAATGTGCAGCGTCATGGTGCTCATTGTGTCACCGGCCGGCGCTGGCGGTGCCGTTCGCCGGCCATCGCCCCCGCCGAGTTCGACAGTCTCGGTCGAGTTCGACCGTCTCGGTCGAGTTCGACCGGCGCGCCCCTCGAACTCGACCGGAAGTGTCGAACTCGCCGCACCGGCAGCTCGATCGAGCGTGCCCATCGATACGACTAGGTCGTGTCGAAACCGTCCTCCACGACGAACCAGCTGTGCGTGTGTTCGGCTCCGACGCCGTCGAGAAGGGCCTGCGCCGCGTGCGGCACGCCCGCCTTGCGCAGGGCCAGGAGGGCCTCCATGTCCCACCAGGTGGACTGGATTCGCCAGGACCCGTCCTGGCCGCGCAGGAGCTCGGACCTGACCAGCCCGTCCGGCTGCCCCGCCGCAAGCATCCGCCGGTAACCGTCGAGGAGGTCGCCTTCACGCTCCGGCAACCCCCTCGCGTCGACTGAAGTGACGACAGGCTTGTCCCTGGGAATGTCCATCTGCGGCCTCCGATCGATCCGGTCGAAGCCAATCTAACCCAGGACGCCGTACGACTGAATGCCGCCCGGCGACAATCGGGGCGCGGATGCGTCGGCAACCGCCGCGAGCGGCGATGGCACCCCGCCGAGCTCGACACTTGCGGTCGAGTTCGATCGGCACGCCTGCCGAACTCGACCGGAACCGGCGATCTCAGCGACTCCCGCCGCCGCGGATAGCCAGGCCCCAGGATTTCGGTGCGGTTGTCGTGACGTCGTCTGTCTCTAGGATGAGGGCATGGCGATGCCGGTCCTCGCGACCAAGCTCTTCATCCCCCGACTCCGGTCCCGAGCGGTTCCTCGACCGCGCCTCGTCGAGCGTTTGCGCGAGGGGCTGCACTCCGGCCGAAAGCTGACGCTCATCTCCGCCCCGGCCGGTTTCGGAAAGACCACGCTGCTGAGCGAGTGGATCGCGGATGCCCGGCGCCGCGACCCCCAGCTGCGCGTCGCCTGGCTGTCGCTCGACGAGGGCGACAACGACCCGTCCCGCTTCCTCACCTACCTCGTCGGAGCCCTGCAGCGGGCCGATCCCGCTCTCGGCTCGGAATCGTTGACGCTCTCGCCGGCCTCGATCGAACCGGCGCTGACGGGGCTGATCAACGACGTCGCCCAGAGCCCGGCCGAGATCATCCTGGTACTCGACGACTTCCAGCTGATCGAGGAGAAGACGATCCGGGACGCCCTCGTCTTCTTCCTCGACCACCTTCCGTCGAATCTGCACCTGGCTGTCGCGAGCCGCTCCGATCCCCTTCTCCCGGTGGCGCGACTGCGCGCCGGCGGCGAGCTCACCGAGTTGCGTGCCGCCGACCTGCGGTTCACTCCGGACGAGGCCGCCGCCTTCCTCAGCCAGATGGCGGGCCTCGAGCTCTCCCCCGAGGACGTCGCCGCTCTCGAATCGCGCACGGAGGGCTGGATCGCCGGCCTCCAACTGGCCGCTCTGTCCATGCGGGACCGCTCGGACGTCTCCGGTTTCATCCGGGGATTCACCGGAAGCAACCGCTTCGTGATCGACTATCTCGCCGAAGAGGTGCTGCAGCGTCAGCCCGAGCAGGTGCGGGAATTCCTGCTCCGCACCGCGATCCTGGACAGGCTCAGCGGATCCCTCTGCGAGGCCGTCACCGGGCAGGCCGGCGGCAGCGACGTGCTGGAGTCGCTCGAGCGGGACAACCTGTTCCTCGTTCCGTTGGATGACGGACGGCAGTGGTACCGCTACCACCACCTCTTCGCGGATGTGCTCCGGGCGCGGCTGCTGCGCGACCGGCCCGACCTCGTGCCGACCCTCCACCGTCGCGCCAGCGAATGGCACGAGCGGAACGACCTGCCGGAGGAGGCGGTCACGCATGCCCTGGCGGCGGCGGATTTCGCCCGCGCAGCCAGAGTGATCGAGGGCTCCGTTCCCGCGGTTCGCAAGAGCCGGCAGGATGCCACACTGCTCCGCTGGCTGACGCTGCTGCCCGAGGAGGTCATCGATCGCCGACCCGTGCTGGGCGTGTACCGCGCGTGGTCGTCGCTGGTCTCCGGCGACGTGGAAGCGATCGAACCGCGCCTGCGCGTCGCGGAGAGGGCGTTGGCTGCCACGACGGATGACGGCGCCCCCGGCCACGACTCGGCCGACAGCGAGGAACTTCGCACTCTCCCCGTGACCATCGCCGTCTACCGGGCTGCCGCAGCGCAGGCGCGCGGGAAGGTGGTCGGCATGAAGGAACACGCCGAGCGAGCCCTGGCGCTCACCCAACCCGACGATCATCTGGGGCGCGGCGCGGCAGCTGGGTTCCTCGGGCTCGCTTCGTGGACGACCGGCGATCTCGAGTCCGGGCTGCGTGCCTTCGGCGAGGTCAGGTCCAGCCTGCGTCTGGCCGGCAACCTGGCCGACGTGCTCGCGACCACCATCGTGCTGGCCGACATGCTCGTTCCGCTGGGCCGGTTGCGGGAGGCGCAACGGGCATACGAGCAGGCGTTGCAGCTGGCGGCCGAGCAGGGCGACCCGCCCCCACAGTCAACGGCGGACCTGCACGTCGGGATCAGTGAACTGCTCAGGGAGCGGGGCGAACTACCGGCCGCCGCCGAGCACCTGGCTGCGAGTGAGGCGCTGGGCGAACAGGCCTCGTCGAGCGAGAACCGGCATCGCCGGTTCGTGGCGATGGCGCGAATCAGGCAGACCGAGGGAGATTTCGACGCCGCCCTCGACCTGCTCGGCACGGCTGAGGGCCTCTACCGGCGCGGGTTCTTCCCGGAGGTGCGCCCGATCGCCGCGATCAGGGCACGGATCTGGATTGAACAAGGCAGGCTCGCCGAGGCCCTCGCCTGGGTCACGGGCCAGGGCCTGTCCGTGGATGAGGACCTCACCTACCTGCGCGAGTTCGGGCACATCACCCTGGCGCGGCTGCTGATCGCGCAACAGCGGGCCGATCCGCGGGGGTCGATCCAGGCGGCCACCGGATTACTCGACCGCCTTCTCGTCGCCGCGGAAGCGGGCGGACGCACCGGCAGCGCGAACGAGATCCTCATCCTGCAAGCGCTGGCGCAGGAGGCGCAGGGCCGGATTCCCTCGGCGCTGCCACCGCTCCACCGAGCACTCTCCCTGGCCGAACCGGAAGGCTACCTGCGGCTCTTCGCCGACGAAGGTGCGCCGATGACGGCGCTTCTGGACGCGGCCGCCGACGCGGGAATCCTCCCCGACTACGTTCGCCGGCTCGGTCGGGCCCTGCGGCAGACCGACGTCGACAGGGCGAGTCTCCCGGGCATCCCGGAGGCGTTGAGCGAGCGGGAGTCGCACGTGCTCCGGCTGCTGGCGACCGAGCTCAGCGGCCCCCAGATCGCGAGCGAACTCTACGTCTCGCTCAACACGCTGCGCACCCACACCAGGCACATCTTCGCCAAGCTCGGCGTCAACAGCCGCCCGGCCGCCGTCACCCGCGCCGCCGAGCTGGGTCTGATCCAGCGCCGGGTCTGATCTGGCTCCGCGACACAATCACCACCTCAATCACCACGCACGGTGATGCCGCGTCATCACATGTCTCCGTAGATTCGGGTCGTTCTCAGGTAGTGGCCTGGGGCACTCAGAACGAAGGAGAGCAATCATGATCACAACGTCCACCCTCACCCGGGCGGCCGCCGTCGCCGCCGCCGTGTCGGGTCTGCTCTACATCGTCATCCAGTTCATCCATCCCGCCGACGAGGTCGCCTCCCTCACCACCCAGATGTGGGTGAGCGTTCACAGTCTCAGTTTCGCGATGGCCATCCTCGGCCCGATCGGCCTCACGGGCATCTACCTGCGCCAGGTGCGAGAATTCGGGCTGCTCGGCCTGATCGGATACGCGCTGTTCGCACTGTTCTTCATCCTGCAATCCGCCTTTGTCTTCGCCGAGGCGTTCATCGCGCCCCTGGTCGCGGCGGACGCACCGCAGTTCGCCGAGGACTTCGTCGGACTCTTCGGCCGGCACCCGGCCGTGACCGACCTCGGCCCCCTCGCCGCACTCCCCCTGGTCGGAGCCGCCGTCTACGTCATCGGCGCGATCGTGTTCGGGATCGCCGTCCTCCGTGCCCGGGTGCTGTCGCGCGGCGCCGGCATCCTTCTCATTGCCGCCGCGGCGGTGACGCCCGTCGCGGGCGCGCTGCTTCCGCACACGCTCGAACGGATGGCCGCCATCCCGATGGGCCTGGCCCTGATCTGGCTCGGCTACTCTCTGTGGTCGGACCAGCGCAGGATCGCAGGCCGGACGGCTCCCACCGGGCACGGCACCCGACTCGACCGCACGCCGGCGGTCTGACCGGACGCGGGTCTGTGCAAGAGGAGGAGAGCGATGACTGAAGTCGATTGGTATGAGATTCGCCTCCGGGGGCAGCTCGACGGGTCCTGGAGCGACTGGTTCGGGGGCTTCACCCTCACCAGCGAAAGCGATGGAACAACCACCCTCACAGGCCCGGTCATCGATCAGGCCGCGCTGCACGGGCTGCTGCGACGGGTCGGAAACCTGGGCGTGACACTGATCTCGGTCAACATTCTGAGGAGCTGAAAACCATGACGAAAGACACCCGGAGCCCTCGAGGCCAGTGGCCGGCCCCCACCGGATTGATCCTCCTCTCCCTCATCCCGCTGCTCGCCGGTGCTGCGCGACTCACCGAGCTGACGGGCGGAGCCGCCTCGACTCCGCAGAACGCCCGTTTTCTCGACTCCCCCGTACCGGTCGTGACGCACATCGTGAGCGTGACCGTGTTCAGCCTGCTCGGAGCGTTCCAGTTCGTCCCGGCTCTGCGGCGCCGCAGGGTAGCCTGGCATCGTCTCGCCGGACGCATCCTCATTCCCGCCGGCCTGCCGGCGGCGCTCTCCGGCATGTGGATGGCGGCCTTCTACCCGCACCCGCCCGGGGACGGCGCGATTCTGGTGGTTCTTCGGTTGGTCTTCGGGGCCGCGATGGTGGCGGGCCTCGGACTGGGGATTCGAGGCATCGTGCGTCGAGATTTCGTCCAGCACGGCGCCTGGATGACCCGCGCCTACGCGATCGGGGTCGGGGCGGGCACCCAGGCCCTCGTCCTGATCCCGCAATCGATGATCTTCGGCTCAACCGACGAGCTGTCCCGGGCCGTGTTCATGGGTGCCGCCTGGGTGATCAATCTCTCGGTGGCCGAGTACGTCATCCGTCGCCGTGCCCGGCCGGCACGAAATGCAGTCCGACCATCAACAACCGCATCACTACTCAAGGAGTCGACATGAAGTCACAACCAGCCACTCGCACTCACGCTCAGGATGCCCGGATGCGAGCCGCCGTCTATCGCCGGTTCGGGTCCCCGGAGGTGGTGCACATCGAGGAGGTCCCCAAACCTCTGCCGGGGCCGGACGAGGTGCTCGTCCAGGTTCACGCGAGCACGGTGAGCGCCGCCGACCACCGGGCCCGGGGACGCACCGTCCCAAAAGGGCTCGGACTGATGAGCGCGCTCGCGCTCGGCGTCTTCCGCCCTCGCACGCGGGTCCTGGGCATGGATGTCGCCGGCGTCGTGGAAGCGGTGGGAGCGGACGTCGCGTCGTTCACACCCGGCGACGAGGTGATCGCGATGCTCGGCGGCAGGTTCGGCGGGCACGCCGAATAAGTCTGCGTCCCACAGAGCGGCGCGATCACGGCGAAGCCGCGGAACATGACCTTCGAGGAAGCCGTGACAGTCGTGTTCGGGGGAATCACCGCCCGTGCCTTCCTGAACCGGGCCGCCCTCGCACCGGGTGGCACCGTCCTCGTCAACGGCGCGTCCGGCGCCGTGGGCACCGCGGCGGTGCAGCTCGCCGCGGAACTTGGGGCGCGCGTCACGGGCGTGTGCGGCGGCGGCAACCGGGAATTGGTGACCTCGCTCGGCGCGGACCGGGTGATCGACTATGCCGAGGAGGATTTCCTCGCCGAGGGCCGGTCCTACGACGTCATCATGGACTGCGTCGGGAACCTTCCCTTCGAGCGGGCCGCGGCGTGCCTCAATCCCGGCGGCGCCCTGCTGCTCGTCATTTCCGACCTGCAGGGAATTCTCCTGGCGTCCCGGCGCAGCAGGAAGAGCGGGAAGCTCGTCACCGCGGGCAACGTCGACTACACGGCCGAAGACCTGGCGTTGCTGGTCGACCTCGCCGAGTCGGGCCGGTTCAGGGCGGTCATCGACCGAACCTACGACCTTGCCGATGTCGCCCTGGCCCACCGCCACGTCGACACGGGGCACAAGAAGGGCAACGTGGTGCTGCGGGTCGCGGCCGGTTGATCGGAGCGGATCGCAGTCTTCTTGTGGTCCCGCTCCCCTCGACTTCGACGGTTCCGGTCGACTTCGACAGGTACGCCTGTCGAAGTCGACCGGAACTGACGATTTCGGCGGTCGCGACGGTCCCGGAACTGCGGGGTGACGGCTCCGGGTCGGTTGGCTATTCTGGATGCATGTGCCGGAACATCCATACGCTGCATAATTTTGAGCCGGCGGCCACCGACGATGAGGTACACGCGGCCGCCCTGCAATTCGTGCGCAAGATCAGCGGATCCACGAAGCCCTCCAACGCCAATGCCGAGGCGTTCAACCGGGCTGTCGAGGAGATCGCCCACATCTCGAGGCACCTGCTCGAGGACCTGGTGAGCACGGCTCCGCCCAAAAACCGCGAAATCGAGGCGGACAAGGCGAAGGCCCGCTCGGCGAAACGGTTCGCCGCCGCTTAACAGCTCGGCAGGGAGGTTCCGCGGGAGGCGACGAGCGGCCCGCCGTCCTGGCCCTCTCGAGCTTGCCAAACGATGAGAACGAGGGCACACTCCCCCACTGTGCGATACAGCCCCATCCGGTTGGATCGCCGTCGTCGAAGGAGCGGAGCATCATGGCCTCGGATAAGCACACACACACAGCATCCACATCGACGCGCCCGTGGCGAAGGTCTTCCACTACGTCGAGGATCCGGCGCACTTCGTCGGCGCGATGCCGGAGGAGGACCACAGCACCCTGGGGGCGGTGCAACGGACGCCCGAAGGGGCGGTGGTCAGCTACGAGATCAAGTACCGCGAACTCGGCATGCACCTCACCGCCGTCGTCACCAGAGAGGAGTATGTGGTCAACGAGCGCATCGTGGACCATTCCTCGATGGGCCCGATCTTCACCATCTCCGTCGAGGCCGACGACAGCGGAACGTCGCTCACAGCCAGCTGGGACTCCTCCACGCTGATGAAGATGATCGACGCGGTCTTCTTCCACGGGGACAGGGACATCGAGCGCGCCCTCGCCACCTACAAGCTCGAGATCGAGGCCCTGGCCTGAGCCGACCCCAACAGCGGAGTGCCCCTACTCCCTGCCGTCCTCGAGCGGGATGAGCATCGTTCGAAAGGGACCGGCAACGGCGTGGAGGTCCCAAATGCGATCGGCGACGCCGTCGATGCCATTGTCAAGCTGAAGCTGAGGAATCCCTCCCGGGATCACGAGTTGGCTGACACGGACTCCCTCACCCTCGAGTGCGTCGTGGAGCATCTCACCGTAGGCGCTCTCGGCCGGGAAGGCGACCGATGTACCTGCGAAGTCAGCGCGGGCCTTCACCGAGGTTCCGCCGTTGATCATGATGATGCTGCCGCTTCCTGCCTGCCGCATGGCCGGGAGCACCGTACGCACCGCGTGAATGAGCCCGAGAGCCGAGAACTGCAATGCCTCCAAAGCCAGTTCCGGAGACATCTCCAGCACCGGCTTCAGGTAGTCACGCGACGGGAGCGGACTGTACTGCAACGTATTGATGGGTCCCAGCTCTGCCGCGGCACGCGCAAGGGCATCTTCAAGCGCCGCCGGTACTCGGACATCCGCAGCGTAACCACTCACGGTGAAGCCGGCGGCAGTGAGCTCCGCAGCCATGGAGTCCAGCTTCGACTGGTTCCTCGAGATCAGGGCGATTGAGAAGCCCTCGCGCCCGAACCTTCGCGCAACTGCAGCTCCGAGTCCCGGTCCAGCTCCGATGATGGCGATGACAGGCACGGTGGTCTCCTTCGAGTGATGATGTTGTGGTGTCTGGAGTGAGGTCAGATTGGACGACAGCCCTTCGGGATCACGCAGCTGAGCAAATTCGCTGACGCGAAGCAAATACTGAGAGCTCCTGCGAGAGGTAGGCGCGGGCCCCCTCCGACCTGCCCGAGCCTAGACGTTGAAACGGAACTCCACCATGTTCCGTCACCGAAAGACGCGTGGAGCCCTGTGAAGTGTGGCTAATTCAGGAAAATCATCCGGCTGAGACTGGATCCACTGAGAAAGACCGGCCTGGCGGCATCCCCGGCTGACGGATCTCCTGAGTAAGCCACACACCCACGTGTCAGATTGCGTCGCGGGAGGCTCGCCGCGAATGTCCTGCACCGGATGTTCCGCCGGGAGTGCTGGCCGCCGAGGGCGACGGATGCGGTTGAGTTCGGCTGGTACGCCTGCCGAAGTCGACCGAAACTGTCGATCTCGACGAGACTCCCCACCGCTGGCCGAGGCGGACCTGCCGCTCGGGCCAGCCCCACGCGCTACTACCGCGAGATACACGTTGAAGCGGAACTCCACCACGTCGCCGAAAGACGCGTGGAGCCCTGAGAAGTGTGGCTAATTCAGGAATATCATCCGGCTGAGACTGGATCCACTGAGAAAGACGAGCCTGACGGCATCCCCGGCCGACGGATCTCCTGAGTCAGCCACACACCCACGGCGCCGGATTCTGCCGCGGGAGGCTCACCGCGAATTTTCATCCGCGCGGTGCTCCGCTGAGACGCTGCCAGCCGAGTTCGCCCTTTGCGGTCGAGATCGTCCAGCACACAGGGTGAACTGGACCGGAACTGTCGATCTCGGCCGCGAGCCGCAGAGGGCGAGCTAGACGTTGAAACGGAACTCCACCACGTCGCCGTCCTGCATGATGTATTCCTTGCCCTCGATCCGGGCCTTGCCCTTCGAGCGGGCCTCCGCCACCGAGCCGGCGTCCATCAGGTCCTCGAAGGAGAAGATCTCCGCCTTGATGAAGCCCTTCTGGAAGTCGGTGTGGATGACTCCGGCGGCCTGCGGGGCGGTCCAGCCCTTATGGATGGTCCAGGCCCGCGTTTCCTTGGGGCCCGCGGTCAGGTAGGTCTGCAGGCCGAGCGTGTCGAAGCCGATGCGGGCGAGCTGGTCGAGTCCGCTCTCGGCCTGGCCGGTCGACGCGAGCATCTCGGCGGCGTCCTCGGCGTCGAGCTCGCTGAGTTCGGACTCGAGCTTCGCGTCGAGGAACACGGCGTTGGCCGGGGCCACCAGCGCGGCCAGCACGGCGAGCTTCTCGGCATCCTGCAGCACCGCTTCGTCGACGTTGAACACGTAGATGAACGGCTTGGCGGTGAGCAGGCCCAGTTCACGGATCGGCTCGATGTCGAGCGTGGCGGACGACAATGGCGCTCCGGCGTCGAGGATCGCCTGCGCTTTGAGGGCGGTCTCCAGCACGATCGGGGGAAGCTTGCGGCCCTTGACCTCTTTCTCGAAGCGGGACACCGCCTTCTCGAGGGTCTGCAGGTCGGCGAGGATGAGCTCGGTGTTGATGGTCTCCATGTCGCCGGCCGGGTTCACGGCGCCGTCGACGTGCACCACGTCGGGGTCGGCGAAGCCACGGATAACCTGCGCGATGGCGTCGGCCTCACGGATGTTGGCGAGGAACTTGTTGCCGAGCCCCTCCCCCTCGCTGGCGCCGCGCACGATCCCGGCGATGTCGACGAAGGACACCGGGGCGGGCAGCAGGCGTTCGCTGCCGAAGACCGAGGCCAGCTTGGCCAGGCGGTGGTCGGGCAGGTTGACGATGCCCACGTTCGGCTCGATGGTGGCGAACGGGTAGTTCGCCGCGAGCACGTTGTTCTTGGTCAACGCGTTGAAGAGGGTGGACTTGCCGACATTGGGCAGTCCGACGATTGCAATAGTAAGAGCCACGAGAGTCCATCGTACCGGGTGTGTCCCCGGCCCCGTCGAGCCGACCGGGACGGGCTGTCAGCGGCCCGTGAAATGATGATGCGGTGCCAGTCAACTTCACCGCCATCGATTTCGAGACCGCCAACTCCTCCAGCGCTTCGGCGTGCTCGGTCGGGCTGGTGAAGGTTCGAGACGGAAAAGTCGTCGACAAGATCGCCTGGTTCATCAAACCGGCGGTCGGGCACGACGCTTTCCTGGCCTGGAACATCAAGATCCACGGCATCCGGCCGACGGATGTCGTGGACGCGGCCACGTGGGCCGAGCAGCTCCCCGACCTGGTCGCCTTCGCCGACGGCGACCACCTCGTCGCCCACAACGCCGGCTTCGACCTGGGAGTCATCAAGACATCCTCCACGGTCGCCGGCCTGTCGGTCCCGGACTTCAACTACGTCTGCAGCCTCCAGGTGGCCCGCCGCACCTACCATCTCGACTCGTACCGCCTGCCCGTCGCGGCGATGGCGGCCGGTTTCGAAGGCTTCGCCCACCACGACGCCCTCGCCGACGCGGAGGCCTGCGCCGCCATCATGGTGCACGCGGCCGGGCGGCACGAGGCAGACACCCTCGAAGATCTGGCCCGCATCACCGGGGTGAACATCGGCGCGATCGGGCCGGTCGCCACGAAGGAGAAGGCCGCGACGCACGGCCCGATGGCGCTCAGTTAGGTCCCTCCTCCCCTGCGCGCCGAGGCCGCGTCGAGGCCCTCCAGCCGCCGTGTCGAGGTCGTGTCGGTGGTCACTGGCAGAGTGGAGCCATGGATTCCTGGTTCCCTCTTCTCCTCGGTATTGTCATCGGCGCCCTCCTCGGCGCCCTGGTCGCGATCGTCGCCGGTCAGCGGTGCCGCGCTGCCTCAGTGAACGCTTCAGCGGGCGACGACCCGGCCGTGATCGAGGCCCGTCACCAGGTGGCGCTGGTCGAGGCGCGCTCCCGAGAGGCCGCCGTCCAATCGCTGCTCCGGGAAGAACTCGCCTCGGTGCACGCCACGGCCGACGCCCTGCGCGGGCAGGTCGTCGACGCCGGGCGGCAGTACCGCGAGCTGCTCCAACGGCAGCAGGGTGACCAGGACGCTGAGGCCGTGCGGCAGAAGCAGGAGAGCAAGGTGTTGCAGGCCCTGGCCCCGGTCAAGGAGAGCCTGCAGGACATGCAGCAGAAGGTGTTCGAGCTGGAGGCCCAGCGCAGCCTGCAGCACGGCGAGTTGAGCCAACAGCTGCGGTCCGCCACAGAGTCGGAGGAACGTCTGCGCAGCACCGCGGAGGCGCTCGCGTCCGCCCTGCGCGCCAACAACACCCGCGGGGTCTGGGGCGAGACCCAGCTGCGCAGCGTGGTGGAGGCGGCGGGCCTGATCGAGCGGGTCGACTTCGACCTGCAGTCGAGCATCAACTCGGATGCCGGCGCGGGTCGCCCCGACATGGTGGTGCACCTGCCCGGGGGGAAAAACATCGCCGTCGACGCCAAAGTGCCGTTCACGGCGTTCCTGGAGGCCAGCCAGATTCCGGTCACCGCCACCGGCGCCCTGGGCGCGCAACGGGCCGCGTACATGAAGGCGCACGTCAAGGCCGTGCGCGACCACATCACCGCCCTCGGCAGTAAGGCCTACTGGCAGGGCCTGGAGGCCTCGCCGGAGATCGTGATCGCCTTCATCCCGAGCGAATCCCTCGTTTCGTCTGCGTTGGAGGCCGACCCGTCGATCATGGAGTTCGCCTTCTCCAAGCGGGTCGCCCTGGCTTCCCCCGTGACCCTGTGGTCGGTCTTGAAGACGGTGGCGTTCAGCTGGCAGCAGGATGTGCTCACCCATGACGCCAAGGTCCTGTTCGACCTCAGCCGGGAGCTCTACGCCCGCCTGGCCACCACGGCCACCCACATCGAGAAACTCGGCCGGTCGATCGAGCGCACCGTCAAGGACTACAACGGCTTCGTCGGCTCGATGGAGCGCCAGGTGCTGCCCACGGCCCGCAAGCTCAGCGCGCTGGACGAGTCGAAGGTGCTGGCGCCGCTGGTCGGCATCGAAGAGGCCCCTCGGGAGCTGGCCGCCTGGGAGTTCGTGACGGAGCTCCAGTCGGCCGAACTGGAGGCCGCCGAGAATCGCCCTTAACGCCGAGAATCGCCGTCGGAACGGCGATTCTCAGCGTATTGGGCGACACTCGGCGGCGACCTCAGCGGGTCAGCGTGCCGAGCGAGCCCCGCGCCCGGTGGCTAGAGCCACTTGGAGGCGAGGTGCTCCGCGACCACGCGGCGGGTGGTGCCCGACTTGGCGCGCAGCACAATGCTCTCGGTGCGGATGATCGGGCCCTGGCGGCGCACGCCGTCGACGAGTCCGCCATCCGTCACGCCGGTCGCCACGAAGAACGTGTTGTCACCGCTGACCATGTCATCGAGTTCGAGCAGCTTGTCCACGTCGAGCCCGGCCGCGACCGCGCCCGCGCGCTCGGCGGTATCCTTCGGTGCGAGGCGTCCCTGCATGTAGCCGCCGATCGCCTTGAGCGCGCAGGCCGTGGTGATGCCCTCGGGGCTGCCGCCGATGCCGACGCACATGTCGATCCGGGTTTCCCAGCGGGCCGCGTTGATGCCGCCGGCGACGTCGCCGTCGCTCATCAGCCGGGTGCCGGCGCCGGCGCTGCGAATCTGGTCGATCAGTTCGGCGTGGCGGGGACGGTCGAGCACCGCGATGACCATTTCGCCGACCGGCTTGCCGGTGGCTCGGGACAGCTCACGGATGTTGTCGCCGATCGGTGCGTCGAGGCTGACGACTCCGCGGCCGGCGCCGCCGGTGACGATCTTGTCCATGTAGAAGACGGATGACGCGTCGAGCATGGTGCCGCGGGAGGAGACCGCGATCACGGAAAGGGCGTTCTGGCGGCCGGCGGCGGTGAGGCTCGTGCCGTCGATCGGGTCGACCGCGATGTCGCAGTGCGGGCCGGTGCCGTTGCCGACGCGTTCACCGTTGAAGAGCATGGGGGCTTCGTCTTTTTCACCCTCGCCGATGACGATGAGGCCGTCGAAATTGACGGTGCCGAGGAAGACGCGCATGGCGTCGACGGCCGCCTTGTCGGCGGCGTTCTTGTCACCGCGACCGATGAACGGAACCGCACGGATTGCGGCAGCCTCTGTCGCTCGCACCAGCTCCATGGCCAGGTTGCGGTCGGGGTGCGTGAAATTGAGGGCGATTTCGGGGCTGTTCACAGATGGTCCTTCCCGGACGAAGAGTGCGGCAGTGGCAAGACCCATCTTTGGGCCGGCATCGGTGATACCGGTGCTGCCTCCTTCAGCCTAGCGCCCGCTCCCCGCGCACCGCCTCTTCCGGCGCTGGCACGTCCGGGTACCCATCTCGGTAGGATGAGAGAACCGAAACGGTTCAACCGAGGAGACTCAACAATGCCCATCGCTTCCCCAGACCAGTACGCCGAGATGCTCAGCAAGGCCAAGACGAAGGGGTTCGCTTACCCGGCGTTCAACGTTTCGTCCTCGCAAAGCATTAATGCTGTCCTTCAGGGCCTGACCGAATCCGGCTCAGACGGCATTATCCAGGTCACCACCGGTGGCGCAGATTATTTCGCCGGCCACACGGTCAAGAACCGCGCATCCGGTGCGCTCGCCATGGCTCACTTCGTGCAGTCCGTCGCCGACAATTATCCCGTCACCGTCGCCCTGCACACCGACCACTGCCCCAAGGGCGCCCTTGAAGACTTCGTGCTGCCGCTCATCAGCGCCTCCGAAGAAGAGGTCAAGGCCGGCCGCAACCCGATCTTCCAGTCGCACATGTGGGACGGTTCCGCCATCGCTCTCCCCGAGAACCTGGAAATCGCCAAGGACATCCTCAAGCGCACCCAGGCGATCAACGCGATCCTCGAGGTCGAGATCGGCGCCGTCGGCGGCGAAGAGGATGGCGTCGAAGGCGACATCAACGAGAACCTGTACACGACCCTCGATGACGCACTCGCCATGATCGACGCCCTCGGCATGGGCGAGAACGGCCGCTACATGGCCGCGCTCACCTTCGGCAACGTGCACGGCGTCTACAAGCCCGGCAATGTCAAGCTGCGCCCGGAGCTGCTTAAGGAGATCCAGGACGGCATCGCCGCCAAGCTCGGCACCGGCCCGAAGCCGCTCGACCTCGTCTTCCACGGCGGCTCGGGCTCAACCGACGCCGAGATCGCCGAGGCCGTCGCCAACGGCGTCGTGAAGATGAACATCGACACCGACACACAGTACGCGTTCACGCGCGCGGTTGCCGGCTACATGCTCAAGAACTACGACGCCGTGCTCAAGGTTGACGGCGAAGTCGGCAACAAGAAGGTCTACGACCCCCGCGCCTGGGGCAAAGTTGCCGAGACGGCCATGGCCGCCCGCGTGTCCGAAGCCACCCGCCAGCTCGGTTCCGCCGGCCAGTCGAACAGCTAGCACCGAATGACGATGGCCGAGAATCCCCTGTCGACTCCTTCGGGAACCCCTCCGGAGGATTCCCGGCCACGTCCCCGGTACGGCGAGCTTGCGCCCGAAGGCTGGAGTTGGACTCCCGCCCCGGATGAGCGCACGCTCCCCGCACCGGCAGTCGCACCGGCTGCCGCCCCGGCTGCCGGCCCGGGTTCCCCGGAAAAACCCGCCGGGCCCTTCCGCGGCGGCAAGACGCCGGCCTGGGACCGCCCCGTGACCCTGAGCCTGCTCGTCTTCGGGCTCCTGGCGACGATCTTCTTCATCGGTGCCCTGAGCGGGCTCCCCGACGCGTTCAAGATCCTCTACGAGCAGCGAGACCTGGGCACATACACACCGGACGACGCCATCCCGGGCCTGATCGTGGCCGGGAGCATCGCCGAAGCCCTGATCTGGCTCGCCACCGCCGTCGGCTCGATCCTGATGACGGTGCGCGGCAAGCGGGCCTTCTACCTGCCCCTGATCGGCGGGGTCGTGTCCTTCACCGTGCTCATCGTCATCGTGAGCGTGGCTCTGACCACCGACCCGACCCTGCTCAACCTGAAGCCGTAACGCTCAGCCGCTGAGCGGTTCGGCCGCCCAGACGTTCAGCCGCACGAATCGTGTGCATGACACGGTCACCGTGGATGTGACGGTCGACGCCTCCTTGCGCGCACCGGCCACCGTTCCTAGCCTGAACGCATGAACGATGAGACCGTACCGATACCGCCCGTCCTCCAACTGCGCCTGGTCGTCGAGGCGGCAGACTACGACGCCGCCGTGCGCTTCTACCGTGACGCTCTCGGCCTCACCGAGGCGGAGTCCTTCGAGGACGAGAGCGGGGCCCGCGGCATGGTCCTCGACGCCGGCCGGGCGACCCCGGAGCTGCACAATCCAGCCCAGCGGCGGATGGTCGACGATCTCGAGACCGACGGCAACCCGAGCGGGCACATCCGTGTGGCCTTCGAGGTCTCCGACGCGGCCGGCAAGACCCGGCAGCTCACGGATGCCGGCGCCGCGTTGATCGCCTCGCCGCGGGTCACCCCGTGGCAGTCACTCAACTCTCGCCTGCAGGGGCCGGCCGACCTGACCGTGACCCTCTTTCAGGAGCTGGAGTTCCAGACCGGCTGAGGGGCCCCGTCAGGCTGCCTATTCGGGCCGGCTGACCCGCCCGCCGAGCGCGCGCGCATCCGCGTTGCCGGCCAGGTCCTTGCGGAGTTCCTTGGGCAGGGAGAACAGGAGGTCCTCCTCGGCCGTCTTGACCTCCTCGACGTCGCCGTAGCCGGCTTCGGCGAGGTCGGCGAGCACCTCGTGCACGAGCTCGTCCGGAACGGATGCCCCGCTCGTCACCCCGACGGTGACGACGCCGTCGAGCCACTCCTGCTTGATCTCGCTGGCGTAGTCGATCCGGTAGGCGGCCTGGGCGCCGTACTCGAGCGCCACCTCCACCAGACGCACCGAGTTGGACGAGTTCGCGGAACCGACGACGATGACGAGGTCGGAGTCGCGGGCTACCTTCTTGATCGCTACCTGGCGGTTCTGGGTGGCGTAGCAGATGTCGTCGCTGGGCGGGTCCTGCAGATTAGGGAACCGGGCGCGCAGGCGTCGAACGGTCTCCATGGTCTCGTCCACGCTCAGGGTGGTCTGGGACAGCCAGACGACCCTGTCCGGGTCGCGCACCTCGATGGTGTCGGCCTCGTCGGGGCTGCCCACGAGCGTGGTGTGCTCCGGCGCCTCGCCGGCGGTGCCCTCGACCTCTTCGTGGCCTGCATGGCCGATCAGGAGGATCTGGAAGTCGTCGCGGGCGAACCGCACGGCCTCGCGGTGCACCTTGGTGACCAGCGGGCAGGTGGCGTCGATGGCGAGGAGTCCACGGTCGGCCGCGGCGTTCACCACGGCCGGCGAGACGCCGTGGGCGCTGAAAACGATATGGGAGCCGGCGGGCACCTCGTCGACTTCCTCGACGAAGATGGCGCCCTTCTTCTCCAGCTCGGAGACCACGTGCACGTTGTGCACGATCTGCTTGCGCACGTAGACCGGGGCCCCGTACAGCTCGAGCGCCTTCTCGACGGCGATCACGGCACGGTCCACGCCGGCGCAGTAACCGCGGGGGGCGGCCAGCAGCACCCGCTTGTGTCCGTGCACCGGGGTATCGTTGAGCCTGTTGCGTGCCCGGGGAATCCGGGGCATGCCGAGGCCGATCACAGGCGAATCCGTACTGATAGTCACGCCATCCAGTCTATGGGTGCCCGACTGCACAGTCCGTGGGAGGAACGATTGATGACGGATGCACCGCCCACCCTGGAGACCCCGTGGCCGGTCGCGCTGCTGGCCAACAAGATCCGCGGCTACATCGACCGGCTCGGCACCGCCTGGGTGGAGGGCGAGATCGTCCAGTGGGGCGCCAGCGGCGGCAACGTCTACGGCAAGCTGAAAGACCTCACCGAGGACGCCACGGTCAGCTTCACGGTCTGGTCGTCGGTGC
The DNA here is from genome assembly GCF_004403275.1 of Cryobacterium sp. TMT4-10. Taxonomy (NCBI): domain Bacteria; kingdom Bacillati; phylum Actinomycetota; class Actinomycetes; order Micrococcales; family Microbacteriaceae; genus Cryobacterium; species Cryobacterium sp. TMT4-10. The sequence goes on along the minus strand of NZ_SOGU01000048.1, from coordinate 29,077 downwards.
GCGCGAAGCTCACCAGCGACTTCAAGCAGGGCGACCGTGTCATCGCCCTCGTCAAACCCAACTTCTGGGTCAAGGGCGGCACCCTCACCATGCAGGTGTTCGAGATGCGCCATGTGGGCCTGGGCGACATGCTGGAGCGGCTCGAGCGGTTGCGCAAACAGCTGGCCGGCGAGGGGCTCTTCGACGCCGCCCGCAAGAAGCCGCTGCCCTTCCTCCCCCACTGCATCGGGCTGGTCACCGGCAAAGACTCCGACGCGGAGAAAGACGTCATCCGCAACGCCCAGCTGCGCTGGCCGGCCGTCAGCTTCCACCTCGCCTACGCGGCCGTGCAGGGCGACCGCATGGTCGCCGAGGTGACAGCGGCCATCCAGAGGCTCGACGCCGACCCGGAGGTCGACGTGATCATCGTCGCCCGCGGCGGCGGCGACTTCCAGAACCTGCTCGGCTTCAGCGACGAGAGACTGGTTCGCGCGGCGGCCGCCTGCGTCACCCCACTGGTCAGCGCGATCGGGCACGAGGCCGACCGGCCGCTGCTGGACGAGGTGGCCGACCTGCGTGCCTCGACGCCCACGGATGCCGCCAAGCGCGTGGTTCCCGACGTGTCCGACGAACTGAACCGGGTACAGCAGGCCCGTGCCCGCCTCAGCAACCGGCTCACCGGCATCCTCGCTCATGAGGTCGACCGGATCGGGCAGCTCCGGTCCCGCCCCGTGCTCAGCACCCCCGAGTGGCTGATCGATTCCCGCTCAGAGGACCTCACCCGTTTCGTCGCGCGCGGCACCGAGCTGGTCGGCCGGGCGGTCGAGCGCGCAGGCACCACGGTGCTCGAGCTGCGATCCCGGCTGCGCGCCCTCTCGCCCCAGGGCACCCTTGACCGCGGGTATGCCATCGTGCAGCTGGCGGACGGGCGGATCGTGCGCGCACCCGGCCAGGCGCCCGCCGGCACCGCGCTCCTGATCACCCTCGCCGAGGGGAACCTGCGCGCCACCGCGGGCGCCGCCCCGTCCGCCCCTCCCCTCGACTTAGAATGGAAGCCATGACCCCGGCAGCAGATGACATCACAGCCCTGAGTTACGAACAGGCCAGGGACGAACTCGTGCGCGTGGTGAACGCCCTCGAGCAGGGTTCATCGACGCTCGAAGAATCCCTCGCGCTCTGGGAGCGCGGCGAGGCCCTCGCCCGTCGCTGCGAGGAATGGCTGATCGGCGCGAAGGCCAGGCTGGACGCCGCCCGGGCCGGCCAGGCCCCGTCCGCCGCGACCGCCGGATGAGCGCCGCCAGGCGCGCTCCCCGCGTCGTCGCCGAACTCGGACGCCCCGAGACGCCGGAAGAGACGAAGAGCAGGCTGGCCGAGAATTCGCGCAAGTACCGGTCTCACAAGACCGTGAACAACCTGGTGCTGTCGCTGCTGGCCACACTCGGCACGGTGCTCGTGCTCGTGCTGCTGGTTCCGCGCAGCGAGGCTCCGATCGACCGCCCCGTCGACTTCGCCACGGTCGCCGCCCAGGCTCAGACCGGGCTCGACCAGACCCTGATCGTGCCGAAACTGCCCACCGGCTGGAAGGCGAATGCGGCCCAGTGGCGCCTCGGCGGCACCGACAGGATCCCGTCCTGGTACATCGGCCTGCTCACCCCGGGCAAGGAGTTCATCGGCCTCACCCAGGGCCTCGACGCGAACCCGAGCTGGCTCGCCGAGAAGCTGGACAACGCGCCGGTCGTCGACACCGTCACCATCAACGGGGTCACCTGGGACGTCTACCGCAACACCGCGCCGGAGCAGGATCACGGCAACTTCGATTCCGCCCTCGTGACCACCACCGCGGGCAGCACCTACGTTCTGGTCGGCACGGCCGGCGAAGACGAATTCGCGGCCCTCGCCGAGGTACTCGCCGCGCAGATCAGCACCAACACCGGAGGAACACAATGACCGGCAAATCCACTCCGGCCGAGGTCTGGAGCGACCTGCAGCGGGGCAACGACCGCTTTGTGGGGGGCGAGCCGCGGCATCCGCGCCAGGACGTCGACCGCCGTGCCGAACTCGCCTTCGTGCAGACCCCCGATGCGGCCCTGTTCGGGTGCAGCGACTCGAGACTGGCCGCCGAGATCATCTTCGACAAGGGTCTGGGCGACCTGTTCGTCGTGCGGAACGCCGGCCAGGTCATCTCCGACTCCGTGCTCGGCTCGCTCGAATACGCCGTCGCCGTGCTGGAGGTGCCGCTGATCCTCGTGCTCGGACACGACGGCTGCGGCGCCGTGCGGGCCGCGATCGATTCGCAGTCCGCCGACGCGGTCGCCCTGCCCGTGCACATCACGAAGATCATCGAGAAGATCGTGCCCGCCGTGCGCCGCGTCAGCGGGGCGACGGATGCGACGCCGATCGACCCGGATCACGTCGACGCCCTCGCGGTGGGTCGCGAGCACCTGCGCGACACCGTTGCCGAACTGCTGGAGCGCTCGGAGGTGATCAGCGCCGCCGTCGCAGAAGGTACATTGGCTATCGTCGGGGCTAATTACCGGCTGCTCGAAGGCCGTGCCGTGCCCGACATCGTCGTCGGCGTGGTCTAGGTCGACGTGTCCAGCCGCGCTCCGGCGCGCATTGTGGCGTTCCGCCGGCCTGCCGGCGTCGCTCACGTTTTACGAACTGCAGTTTCCCCAACCGAAAGGTAATACACACCGTGGTGGACAAGACCGTTGAAGCCGACTACCGGATCGAACACGACACGATGGGCGCGGTCCGGGTTCCGGCCGCCGCCCTCTACGGGGCCCAGACGCAGCGCGCCGTGGAGAATTTCCCGATCTCCGGCTCCGTGCTGGAGTCGGCCCAGATCGGCGCGCTGGCCCGGATCAAGAAGTCCGCCGCCCTGGCCAACGCGCAGCTCGGCGTGCTCGACGGCGACATCGCCAACGCGATCGCCGCGGCGGCCGACGAGGTCATCACCGGCCGCTACGACTCCGAATTCCCGGTCGACGTCTACCAGACCGGCAGCGGCACCTCCTCGAACATGAACATGAACGAGGTCCTCGCGACCCTCGCGACCCGGAGCCTCGGCCGCCCGGTGCACCCGAACGACCACGTGAACGCGTCCCAGTCCTCGAACGACGTCTTCCCGACATCCGTGCACCTGGCGGTCACGAGCGCGCTCATCGACGAGCTGATTCCCGCCCTCGACCACCTGGCCGTGTCACTCGAGGCCAAGGCCGAGCTGTGGGTCGGCGCCGTTAAGGCCGGCCGCACCCACCTGATGGACGCCACCCCGGTCACCCTCGGCCAGGAGTTCGGCGGCTACGCGCGCCAGATGCGCCTCGGCATCGAGCGCGTGCGCTCCGCCCTCCCCCGCGTCGCGGAGGTCCCCCTCGGCGGCACCGCCGTCGGCACCGGCATCAACACGCCGGCCGGGTTCCCGCAGCTCGTGATCGAGCTTCTGGTCGAGGAGACGGAGCTGCCGGTCACGGAAGCACGCGACCACTTCGAGGCGCAGGCCAACCGTGACGGCCTCGTCGACGCATCCGGCGCCCTGCGCACCATCGCGGTCAGCCTGACCAAGATCTGCAACGACCTGCGCTGGATGGGCTCGGGCCCCAACACCGGCTTCGCCGAGTTGAACATCCCCGACCTGCAGCCCGGTTCCTCGATCATGCCCGGCAAGGTCAACCCGGTCATCCCCGAGGCCGTGCTGATGGTCTGCTCGCGGGTCATCGGCAACGACGCCACCATCGCCTGGTCCGGCGCGTCCGGGTCGTTCGAGCTGAACGTCGCCATCCCGGTGATGGGCACCGCACTGCTCGAGTCGATCCGGCTGCTCTCGAACGCGACCCGCGCGCTGGCGGACAAGACCGTCGACGGCCTGACCGCGAACGTGGAGCGCGCCCGCGCGCTGGCCGAGTCGTCCCCCGCGATCGTCACCCCACTGAACCGGGTGATCGGCTACGAGGCCGCCGCCAAGGTCGCCAAGCACGCCGTGGCCGAGGGGCTGACCGTGCGCGAGTCCGTGATCGCCCTCGGTTTCGTCGAGCGCGGCGAGGTCACCCTCGAGCAGCTCGACACGGCGCTCGACGTGCTCAGCATGACCCGTCCGCCCCAGGCCCGGTAGCCCGCCCCGAGCGCCCGGCACCTCCGCCGCTCGCGCAGTCACCAATTCGACGGAGATTTTGCTCCCAGAAGTCTGTTTTCGGTCCGAAAACGGGTTTTGGGGCAAAATCTCCGTCGAATTCGTTGGGGCTAGGCGATCTCGTTGCCCTCGAGCATCTCGGTGACCAGGGCCGCGATCGCGCTCCGCTCGGAGCGGGTCAGGGTCATGTGGGCGAAGAGCGGATGCCCCTTGAGCGTCTCGATCACGGAAGCCACCCCGTCGAACCGGCCGACCCGCAGGTTGTCCCGCTGCGCCACGTCATGGGTCAGCACCACCCGGGAGTTCGTGCCGATCCGGCTCAGCACGGTCAGCAGCACATTGCGTTCGAGGGACTGCGCCTCGTCGACGATGACGAAGGCGTCGTGCAGCGACCGGCCACGGATGTGGGTGAGCGGCAACACCTCGAGGATGCCACGGTCGATGACCTCCTCCAGCACGTTCTCCGAGACGATCGCCCCGAGCGTGTCGAAGACCGCCTGCGCCCACGGGCTCATCTTCTCGTTCGCGTCGCCCGGCAGGTAGCCCAGCTCCTGGCCGCCCACCGCGTAGAGGGGGCGGAAGACCATGATCTTGCGGTGCTGCTGGCGCTCCAGCACCGCTTCGAGCCCGGCGCAGAGGGCGAGCGCCGACTTCCCCGTCCCGGCTCGACCTCCCAGCGACAGGATCCCGATCTCCGGGTCGAGGAGCAGATCGATGGCGAGCCGCTGCTCCGCCGACCGGCCCTTGAGCCCGAAGACGTCGCGGTCGCCGCGGACGAGCTTCATCTGGCCGCTGCCGGTGACCCGGCCGAGGGCCGAGCCCCGGTCGGAGTGGATGACGAGCCCGGTGTTGATCGGCATGTCCTGCACGAGGCGGGTGTGCATGACCTCGTTCTCGTAGAGTTCGTTGATCTGGTTGGAGCCGAGCGTGATCTCATCCATCCCGGTCCAGCCCGAGTCCACGGCCAGCTCGTGGCGGTACTCGTCCGCCATCAGGCCGATCGAGGCGGCCTTCACCCGCAGGGGAAGGTCCTTGGAGACCACGGTCACGTTCAGCCCGTCATTGGCGAGGTTCAGGGCCACCGCGAGGATGCGGGAGTCGTTGTCGCCCAGTTGCAGCCCGGAGGGCAGCACCGACATGTTGGAGTGGTTCAGCTCCACCCGGAGGCTGCCGCCCTCACCGACCGGGATCGGGAAGTCGAGCCGTTCGTGCTTGATCCGGAGCTCGTCGAGCAGCCGCAGCGCCTGGCGGGCGAAGTACCCGATCTCCGGGTCGTTGCGCTTGGCCTCGAGTTCCGCGATGACCACCACGGGGAGCACGACGGAGTGCTCGGCGAAACGGAAGATCGCCTTGGGATCCGAGAGCAGAACCGAGGTGTCCAGCACATACGTGCACTGCGCCTGTTCGGCCTCAGCCGAGGCCGCCCGGTTCGAACCCGCATTGTCAACCTGATTAGCGGTCACAATCACTCCCACCCCGCGCCCCCGGGGGCGCAGATTGTGTCGGCGAGAGGCCACAGGGTTATCGAGCCGTACTTATGTGGCCGTCTCGACCAGGCAGTATGCCTGATGAGGATGACGTTAGTGAGCGCGGCCCGGCAAGGGAAGAGCGACACGCCCATTGAGACCGTACGTTAACCCGCCCGCAGTCAGCAGGTCATCCGTCAGCACGTCAGCGGTCAGTAGGTCACCGCGGTGGCATACGAGGTCAGTGCCCCGCGCAGCATATCTACCGTGTCGACGCTCAGGGCCGCGTGGACGCTGAGCCGCACGGTGCCCTGGCGGGCGGTCGCGGTGACCCCGTGGTTGTGCAGGGCGGCGCTGAGCAGGGTGAACTGGCTCGCGGGCGGTTCCAGCACCACGATCCCCGCACGTTCGCGTTCGTCCCGGGAGGACGCCACGGGCACGGCGAATTCGTCGGCGAGGTCGATGAGTGTGGACACGTTCACGGCGACCGCCGCTTCAATCGAACGGATGCCCACCTCCGCCACCTCTTCGAGGGCGGTCGCGAACCGCGCCTGCGCGATCGGGTCGGGGTTGCTGACCCGGAAGGCGTTCGCGCCGCGGCTCGGGGGCAGGATCTCGTCCCACGGCTCGGCCGTGTCGGTGCCGGCGAAACCGGAGAACACCGGGATCAGCCGTTCGATCGCGCGGTCGCTGAGGGCCAGGAACCCGGTGCCCCAGCCGGCCCTGGCCCATTTCTGTCCGCCCGAGGCGACGACATCCGCGACCTCGTACGGGACATCCGTGATTCCGAACCCCTGAATGGCGTCGACGATGAGCAGGCGGTCGCCGATGACCTGACGGATGCCGTCCAGGTCGACGCGGTACCCGGTGCGGGAGTCGACCAGGCAGACCGCCACCGCGGCGGTGGCCGGGGTGAGTTGTTCCCTGATCTCCCCGGGGGTCACCCGGCCGTGCTCGGTCTCCAGCCAGAGCGGGGTCACCACCCGCAGCGCCTCGGCCGCACGCGCGGCGGCGAAGGGGACCGTGGGGAAATCCCCGGGCGAGAGCAGCACTCCCCCGGTCAGGCCGAACATGGCCTGCATGATCCCGGTGGTGGTGTTGGGCTCGGAGACGACCTGGTCGGCGCGGAAGCCGGTGGCCGCGGCGACCGCGGCACGCAACCGTTCATCCTGGGTCCGGAAGTGGTCCAGGCTGCCGTATCGGGCGCGGGAGAGGACATCCGTCTGGCCGAGCGTCTCGCTCACCACGCCGGCGGACAGCGGCCCCACCCTGGCATAGTCCAGGTACCCGGGCTCCTCGAGGAACCCCGCCGTGAACCGTTCGATGGAGCTCATGGGGTCTCCTACCCGCCGAACCGGCGCTGGCGTTTGGCGAAGTCACGCAGGGCACGCAGGAAGTCGACCTGCCGGAGGTCCGGGCCGAGGGCTTCCACGAAGTAGAACTCGCTGTGGGCGCTCTGCCACAGCATGAAGTCGCTGATCCGCTGCTCGCCCGAGGTGCGGATCACCAGGTCGGGGTCGGGCTGGCCGCCCGTGTAGAGGTGCTGGCCGATCAATTCGGGGGTGAGCGTTTCCGCCAGGTTCTCGAGCGACCCGCCGCTCGCGTGGTGGGCGCCCACAATGCTGCGCATGGCGTCGGTGATTTCGGTGCGCCCGCCGTAGCCGACGGCGAGGTTGATGTGCAGGCCCTTCTTGCGTGCCGTCCGCGCCTCCGCGGCGTCCAGGGCCGCGATCAGCGGTTCCGGCAGGCCGGCCTTGGACCCGACCTGCTGCACCCGCCAGTCCCGGTAGCGGGAGAGCTCCTCCGCGAGCTTGGCGATGATCTTCGTCAGCTCGGTGAGCTCCTCGCTCGGCCGGTTGGTGAGGTTGTCGGAGGACAACAGGTAGAGCGTGACCACGGAGATCCCGAGGTCGTCACACCATTTGAGGAACTCGCGCATCTTGGCGGCGCCGGCCCGGTGCCCGTGGGCGGCGGAATCGAAGCCGAGTTGCTTGGCCCACCGACGGTTGCCGTCGATGATCATGGCCACGTGATCGGGCAGCACCTCCGGGGTCAGTCCGCGTCGGAGTCGGCGCTGGTACACCCCGTAGAGGATGCCGCGCGCTATTGGAATGTCCCGCTTCTGCACACATCGACGCTAGCCCACTCGGGGCCGTTGCGTACCGCTCCGGGCATGAAGCCTGCCGTATTCTTGCCTCATGGCCACACCAGATGACATCCCCAACCTGCCGTTTCTCGAGGATGACACCCCTCAGCCGGTGGACGTCAGACCCACCTGGCGCGGCTGGATCCACGCCGGCACGTTCCCGCTGACGATCGTCGCGGGCATCATCCTGCTGCTGGCCGCCGATGGCGCCGCGGCCCGGTGGAGCTCGCTCGTGTTCGTGCTCAGTTCCATGCTGCTGTTCGGCAATTCGGCGCTGTACCACCGGTTCGACTGGCAGCCCCGCACGAAGGTGATCCTGAAGCGGATCGACCACGCCAACATCTTCCTGCTGATCGCGGGCTCCTACACGCCGATCGCGGTGCTGGCGCTGCCGCCGGAGAAGTCCACGCTGCTGCTGTCGCTGGTCTGGGGCGGGGCGATCCTGGGGATCGCCTTCCGGGTGTTCTGGATCCATGCCCCGCGCTGGCTGTACGTTCCGCTGTATCTGGCGCTCGGCTGGGGCGCGCTGATGTTCATCGTGGACTTCTTCCAGGCCAATGCCGCGATGATGACCCTGATCATGATCGGCGGGCTCTGCTATTCCGTGGGCGCCGTGGTCTACGGACTCAAGAAGCCCAACCCGGTCCCGGGCGTGTTCGGGTTCCACGAGATCTTCCACACCCTGACCGTCGTGGCGTTCCTCTGCCATTGGGTGGCCATCCTGATCATCGCCACCCACCCGCTCTACCCCTAAGGGTGCGGACCTGACCCTGCCGGGCTATCCCTGCGGGCGGCCCTGGTCCGGTGAACCGGCCTCGGCCGCGGCATTGGCGGCCATCTCCGCCGCCAGACGTTCCTGGATCTCGGCCCGGTAGGTGTTGCGACGGATGCGACGGGCCATGTCGATCGCCAGCAGCACCGTGCCGGCAGCGACCACCGCGATCGCCACGAAGCCGGCCGGCCCCGGCGTCACGGTCGTGGGGTCGAACTCGGGCGGCGGCGTCGCGGCGAGTACGAACGAGACCACGGGGCTCAGGAAAACGGCGCTCATGCGTCTTCCCGCACTCCGGCAAAGAGATCGGATTCAGGTATCACGGTGTCCACTTTCGATTCGACGAGCTGGAAGTCCTCGTACGGCCAGGCCTCTCGGATGAGGTCGTTCGGCCAGAAGAAGAAGCTGCTTTTGGGGGAAACCTGGCTGGCGTGGGCGCGGAGCGCCGCGTCCCGCACCTCCAGGAAGTCGCCGACGTTCACATGGGTCGTCGCCAGTTTCGGGTAGTCCTTCATCCAGTCCCGCGCGGCGCCCAGCGGCTCCAGCACGGGCGAGTCGGGTTCCTTGACGCTCAGTTCGAGGAGCATGGCGTCGATCCGCTCGAGGTTGAAGATGCGGTCGAAATAGAGCTTGTCGACCAGCCAGGGCTCACCGGCGTCCGGGTACCGGGCCGGGTCGGCGGCGGCCCGGTAGGCCTCCATCGACACGTCGTGGCAGCGGATGTGGTCCGGATGCGGGTAGCCGCCGTTCTCGTCGTACGTGATCAGTACCTGCGGCTTGAATTCACGGATCAACCGCACGACCGGTTCGGCCGAGATCTCGACCGGGATCGAGGCGAACGAATTCGTCGGCACCGAGCCGTCGTCGTTCATCCCGGAGTCCTCGTAGCCGAGCCACCGGTGCTGCACGCCGAGTGCCCGCTGGGCCTCCTTCATCTCCAGCCGGCGCAGGCCGGCGAGGTCGCGCTCCGCCATCGGGTGCCCGACGAGGGCTTCGTTCAGGATGCTCCCCCGTTCGCCGCCGGTGCAGCTGAGCACCATCACCTCGGCGCCCCGGCTCCGGTAGTAGGCGTAGGTCGCAGCGCCCTTGCTCGACTCGTCGTCGGGATGGGCGTGCACCGCCAAGAGTCGCAGCGTCATGAAACTCCTCAGAAATGCCAGATAACCTTGGTACTAAGACTAATCGTTGATCCGTGAGTGTGGAGTCTGAGTGGCCGTGAGCAACAACCTCGACACGCGCTACGGGCGCGCCGCGAACCGGGGCATCCGGGACCGCCGTGTGCTGTGGACCGTCGCCGGAACCCTCGCTGTCGTCCTCGTCGCTTGGGTGGTCTGGGTGGGGCTCGGCGCGTCCAAACCCCTGATCGAGACCCGGGACATCGGTCACAGCATCGTCGACGAGAACGGCGTCAGCATCACGTTCGAGGCGTCGATCCCGGTCGGCCGGAGCGCCGCCTGCGCCGTGCAGGCCCTGAACGAGAGCTTCACGGTCGTCGGCTGGAAAGTGATCGACGTACCGGCGAGCACCGTCTATTCCCGGTCGTTCACGACGGATGTCCGCACCACCGAGCAGAGCAACACGGGATTGATTTACCGCTGCTGGCTGACCTAGACTGAGGGTTCGCCCTGACGGTCAACGTCGGGGCGTCCGTCATATAATTGCAGTTTGACCTGCACAGTCTGATCCGCGCGGTTTCATCCGCGTTCATCCGCGCAGACGTATCGGCGAATGGCGGGATCATTGCGCGGGCACCACACGAGCACGAGGAGGGGACCACCATGACTACCGAGACCACTGTCACCTGGCTGACGCAGGAGGCCTACGACCGCCTCGCTGCCGAGCTGGAGACGATGAGCACCGTCGGCCGCGTGGAGATCGCGAAGAAGATCGAATCTGCGCGCGAAGAGGGTGACCTCAAGGAGAATTCCGGCTACCACGCCGCCAAGGACGAGCAGGGCAAAATGGAGGCGCGCATCCGCACGCTGGTCCTGCTACTGCGCAACGCCGAGGTCGGCCACGCCCCCGAGAGCAAGGGCGTCGTCGAACCGGGCACGGTCATCACCGCCACGATCGCCGGCGAGGAGAACCGCTTCCTGATCGGCAGCCGCGAGATCGCCGGGGACAGCGACCTCGACGTCTTCAGCGAGCAGAGCCCGCTCGGCGCGGCGATCCTCGGCCTCAAGGTCGGCGCGAAGACGTCGTACATCACCCCGACCGGCAAGGACATCGCCGTCGAGATCTTCCTCGTGGAGACCTGGACCGGCAACTAGCCGAACCGCTCCCCGCACCCGATGGGCCCCGCCGGCAGGCGGGGCCCATCGCTCGTTAACCCGTCCGGCCCCGAACCAATTCGACGGAGATACCGCTGTAAAAAAGCGTTTTCAGCCGGTTTGGGGCCGATCCGGGCAAAATCTCCGTCGAATTGGTTCCACGCCGAGACGGGAGGAGTCGAGACGGGAGGAGTCGAGACGGGAGGAGTCGNGTCGAGACGGGAGGAGTCGAGACGGGAGGAGTCGAGACGGGAGGAGTCGAGACGGGAGGAGTCGAGACGGGAGGAGTCGAGACGGGAGGAGTCGAGACGGTGGGAGTGGCCGGGCGGTCCGGCTAGTCGAACTGGGGGTCGTAGCCGGCCGCGCGCAGCACGTCGACGACGAGCTGCCGGTGGTCCGGTCCCCGGGTCTCCACGCTGACGTCCAGCTCGACTTCGCTGATCTGCAGCCCGACCCCGTGGCGGGTGTGCAGCACCTCGATCACGTTGGCGTGCGCCTCGGCGAGCAGCTCGGAGATGCGGGCCAGCTGCCCCGGCCGGTCCGGCAGCATGATGCGCAGGGTCAGATAGCGCCCGGATGCCGACAGGCCGTGACTGATCACGCGCTGCATCAGCAGCGGGTCGATGTTGCCCCCGCTGAGGATCGCGACCGTGGGGCCCGACGCGGTGACCTTGCCGGCCAGGATGGCCGCGACCGCCACCGCGCCGGCCGGTTCGACCACGAGCTTCGCCCGCTCGAGCAGCACCAGGAGCGCCCGGGCGATGTCGTCCTCGCTGACGGTGACGATCTCGTCCACGGTGTCGCGCACGATCTCGAAATTGAGCAGGCCCGGCTTGGCCACGGCGATGCCGTCGGCGATGGTCGGCGTGATGGTGATCTCCAGGGCCCGGCCGGCCTCGAGGGAGGGCGGGTAGGCCGCCGCGTTCTCGGCCTGCACCCCGATCACCCGGATCCGGCGGCCGTCCCGGAGCGCGCGCTGCTTGAGCGCGCTGGCCACGCCGGAGATGAGACCGCCGCCGCCGATGGGGACGATCACGGTCTCGAGGTCGGGAACCTGATCGAGGATTTCCAGGCCCAGCGTGCCCTGGCCGGTGACGACATCCGGGTGGTCGAACGGCGGGATCAGGATCGCGCCGGTCTCCTCGGCGTAGGTGGCCGCGGCGAGGAGCGGCTCGGCCACCGTGTTGCCGCGCAGGATGACGTGCGCGCCGTAGTCGCGGGTCGCCTGCAGCTTGGGCAGCGCCACGCCCACGGGCATGAAGATGGTGGCCTTGATGCCCAGCTCCCGGGCCGCGAAGGCGACGCCCTGAGCGTGGTTGCCGGCCGACGCCGCCACCACGCCGCGCTGCTTCTCCTCGTCGGTCAGCTTCGAGAGGCGGTTGTAGGCGCCGCGGATCTTGTAGGAGCCGGTGCGCTGCAGGTTCTCGCATTTGAGCAGGACCGGTGCGCCCAGGACCTCGGACAGGTAGCGGGAGGTTTCCATCGGGGTCACGGCGGTGACCCGGGCGACGACGGCACGGGCGGACTCGAAGTCGGCCAAGGTCGGTCCGACGAGGGAGGCGTTAGTCATGGGTGGCACTTTTCTCGATGCGGTAGCCGGTTCGGCGGAATCCGGGGCGTTGCGGAACGGTCTGCCAGAGCGGGGAACGGGCGACGGGGACCGTCGTGGGCGGTACGTCCCGCCAGACTCCGCTGTTGATGTAGGTGATCATGACGTTGAGCACGGCCGCGACCGGCACTGCGAAGAGCGCCCCGGCGATGCCGGCGAGCAGTGATCCCGCGGCGACCGCGAGCACGACGCCGAGCGGATGCACCTTGACCGCGGTTCCCATGATTAGCGGCTGCAGGACATGCCCCTCGACCTGCTGCACCAACAGCACCACCCCGAGCATCAGCAGGGCCACCACCCAGCCGTTGAAGATCAGGGCGATGACGACCGCCACGGCTCCGGCGGCGACGGCTCCGATGATGGGGATGAAGGAGCCGAGGAAGACCAGCACGCCGATCGGGATGGCCAGGGGCACGCCGAGCAGCGCCGCCCCGACGCCGATGCCGACCGCGTCGATGGAGGCCACCAGGATCTGCACCTTCGCGAAGTTGCCCAGGGCCGCCCAACCGACCGTTCCCGCGCCGTCCACGGCCGCCCGGGCCCGCTGCGGGAAGATGCGCACGACCCAGGCCCAGATCCCCCTGCCGTCGATCAAGATGAACAGGAGGCTGAACAGGGCCAGCAGCAGCCCGGTCAGGAGATGCCCCAGCGAGGATCCCACGGTCAGGGCCCCGCTCACGAAGACCTGGCTGTCAGCCTGGACGGCCTTCCACACCTGCTGCAGGAACGCGTTCAGCTCGGGTTCGGTCAGCTGCAACGGGGAGGCCAGGAGCACGGCCTTCAGGCTCTGGTAGGAGGCGGCGACCCGGTCGTTCAGGCCGACCGTGCCGACGGCGATCTGGGTCACAGCCAGCGTGATCAGCCCGGCGACGACCGCGAGGGTGCCGAGAAGGGCCGCCGCGACGGCCAGGCCCCTGGGCCACCGATGACGCACCAGGAAGCCGACGAGGGGCACGAGGAGCGCGGATACCAGCACGGCCACGAGCACCGGGATGACGATCAGCCGCAGCTGGATGACGATGAAGATGAACACCGCGATCGCGGCGGTGAGCGCGAGCAGGCGCCACGACCAGGCGGCGGCCAGACGCAGACCGGGCGGAAGGTTCTCGTCGACGCCGTTCGGGACCGTGCCGTTCGGGACCGTGCCGTTGGGGGCCTCGGCGGTCGGGACCTGGGTCCGGATCGAAGCCGGCACCCGGCGGCGTCCCCGCGCACCGAACAACCTGCCACGGGCCGGGTTTGTCTCGGATTCAGTCACGGCATCATTCTAGGCAGTCACACGTGCCGGGTCAGGCATGTTCCGCCGTTTCCGGGCCGGGGTCAGGCCTCCGGCCGCACCGTTTCCACCGACACCGGCACCCCCGTGAACCGCACCCCGATTCGGTCTCCCTTCGACGGATGCAGCCGGGCACCGTGCTGCACGAACACGAGCGTCCCGTCATCCAGCCGCACGGTCGTGCGGCGCAGCGAACCGTGGAAGCTGGTGGACAGCACCTGGCCCCGCGCGTCATCCTCGGTCAGTTCGAGATCGGTCAGTTCAAGGTCCTCGGGGCGCACCGAGACCAGCACGTCGCCGTCGGGGTGCGAGGGATCGACCAGCGGCAGCACCGCGCCCTGCACGCGGGCGAAGCCGTGACGCACCTCCCCGGCGAGCCGGTTGCTCAGCCCCACGAAATCGGCGATGAACGGCGAGGCGGGCCGGGTGTAGAGCTCCTCGGGCGTGCCGACCTGCTCGACCAATCCGTCCCGCATCACGGCCACCCGGTCGGCGACGGCGAGCGCCTCATCCTGGTCGTGGGTGACGAACAGGGTGGTGATTCCCAGTTCGGTCTGGATCCGCCGGATCTCCTCGCGCAGCTGCACGCGCACCTTGGCGTCGAGGGCGGACAGCGGCTCGTCCAGGAGGAGCACGCGCGGCCGGGTGACGAGGGCGCGGGCCAGGGCCACCCGCTGCTGCTGCCCGCCGGACAGCTGGTGGGCGAAGCGGTCGTAGTGGGCGTCCAGGCCCACCAGCGCCAGCGCCTCGGCGGCACGGCTGCGACGTTCCTCGCCCCGGACCTTGCGCATCCGCAGCCCGAACTCGACGTTCTCCCCGGCGCTGAGGTGCGGGAACAGGGAGTACGACTGGAACACCATCCCCATGTCGCGCCGACTCGTCGCCATCCGGGACACGTCGGTGCCGTCGATCAGGATGCTGCCGGCATCCGTGGATTCCAGGCCGGCGAGCACCCGGAGCGCCGTGGTCTTGCCGCTCCCGCTCGGACCGAGCAGGGCCACGAACTCCCCTGCGTGCAGCGTGAGATCGAAACCGGCCAGTGCCCGGTGGCCGGCGAATTCCTTGACGACCCCGGAGAATTCGACGACCGCGCCCGGCCGGGGGCGGCTCTCCGCCTGTGTCCGGGGCCGGGTCTCCGCCTGGATCGTGGGCTGGGTCTGAGGCTGGATCATGGCTGACCTCCGGGGGTTGGTCGACGTGCGGGGCGCGTGCGGACCGCGCCCAGCCGCCCGATGACGAGCAGGAGCACGAAGGCGAACCCGAGTGCGAGCAGGGACAGGATGACGGCCGTGTACGGGTCGGCCTTGCTGACGACCACGAGCGCCGTCTGCAGGGTGATGCGGTTGAGCAGGGACGCGATGGTGAACTCGCCGAGCACCACCGCGATCGCGATGAAGGCCCCGGCCAGGATGCCCCGGCGGAGGTTGGGCACGAGCACACGCAGGAGCACGCTGCCCCACCCGGCGCCCAGGGTGCGGGCCGCCTCGCTCAGTGTGCGCACGTCCACGCCGTCGAGGTTCGACTGGATGGCCCGATAGGCGAACGGGAGCACCGTGATGCCGTAGGCGAAGGCGAGGGTCCAGACGCCGCTGCCGACGATCCCCGCGATCACCGAATACACGGGCGCCAGCCCGACGACGAGCACGATCGCGGGGATGCTGATCGGCAGGATGCAGACGAATTCGATCAGCCGCCGCAACCGTGGGAAGCGGAGGTGCACGAGCAGCAGGGTGGGCACGAGCAGCAGGAGCACGATCAAGACCGTGCCCAGGGCCAGCCCGACCGAGTTGCCCAGGGCGGTCAGCACCGGCCGGTACTGACCGCTGGCTCCGCCGGCGAAGAGTGCGCTCCAGCGGCTGAAGTCGTGTCCCCCGCCGAGGCCTTTGCGCAGCGTGAATTCGACCATCGCCACGATCGGCACGGCGAAGACCAGGCCGATCACGCCCAGGATCGCCGTTCGGACCGGGCGGGACGGGGCGTGCGCCACGGCGGGAGCCGCCGGCCGGCCGCTCGAAAGTTCGGAGCGGTTCATCGCTGCCACCTGGCCGCGCGGGCCTGCAGCGCCGAGTACCCGAACATGACCAGGCCCATGACCACGACCATCCCGAGTGCCAGCGCGCCGGCGAGGTTCTCCCGGCCCAGCAGGGTCTCGCTGGTCAGGGCGGATCGGATCTGCAACGGCACGATCTGCGAACCCTGGCTGGTGAGGGCCGCGGCGGTCGCATAGGACGAGAACGCGTTCGCGAAGAGCAGCAGCAGGCTGCCCAGGAAGGAGGGGGCGAGGATGGGCAGCGCGATGCGCAGCCAGTAGGTGGACCGGCTGCCGCCGAGCGTGGCGTTCGCCTCGGCCCAGGTGGGCTTCAGCGCCTGCAAGGCCGGCATGAAGGTGATGATCATCAACGGCACCTGGAAGTAGATATAGGGCAGCACCAGGCCTGGCATCTCGTAGAGCCAGACCCCGTCCGCGAAGATGTCGACGCCGAAGCTGTCGCGCAGGACCACGGTGACCATGCCCTGGATGCCGATGGTCGCGATGAACGCGAAGGCCAGCATGACGCCGCCGAACTGGGCCAGCACGCCGCTGAGGGAATCCACCACGGCACGCAGGGGGCCGCCGCTGGGGGCGCCCAGCAGCGCGTAGCAGGCCGCGGCGCCGACGGTGGCGCCGATCACCGCCGTCAGAGCGGACAGCCAGAAGGAGTTGAAGAACGCGCCGAGGACGACCGGGTCGCCGAGGGCGGCCACGGTGGCCAGAGTGAACGCGCCGTCCTGGTCGACGAAGCCGGTGCCCACCGCGATGACCGTGGGCACCACCAGGAAGAGCAGCACATACGCCGCGAACGGCAGCAGCCCGAAGGCCGCTGCCGGCGGGCGTCGTCTAGCGGACAGCAGCCGCCCACTTCTCGCCGAGCAGTGCGGCTCCCGTGGCGCTCTGGTCCTCGGTCGGCACGACGGTCTCCGCCGGTGCGGCGGGGAGGGCGTCGAAGAGGGCGGAATCGATGGTGCCGGCCTCGGCCATGGCCTCGGCTCGCACCGGGCGGGCCCCGCCGGCCAGCCAAAGGTTCTGCCCCTCGTCGCTGTAGAGGAACTCCTGCCAGAGCCTGGCGGCTGCCGGGTGCGGGGCATCCTTGCTGACGGCCTGGTTGTAGTACCCGGCGTAGCCGGTGCCGGGGAAGACGACGACCTTCCAGTTGCGCTCCCCCTTCAGCTTGGTGCCGTAACCCACGTTGAGGTAGTCCCAGTCGAGCACCACCGGGGTCTCGCCCGAGGCGATGGTGGCCGGGGTCGGGTCGATCTTGACGAAGTTGCCGGCCGTGTTGAGCTTGGCGAAGAAGTCGACGCCGGGCTGGAAGTCGTCGACCGTGCCGCCGTTCTGCACGGCGGCCATCCCGACGGCGGCGAACGCCGCACCGGCCTGGGTCGGGTCGCCGTTGATAGCGACCTTGCCCTTGTACTGGCTGCCGAGCAGGTCATCCAGCTTCTTCGGTGCCGGGACCACGTCCGGGTCGTAGCCGACGGCCATGTATCCGCCGTAGTCGCCGGTGTAGAGGCCGCTGGCCTCCTTGAGCGCATCCGGGATGTCGGCCCAGGTGGCGACCTGATACGGCGCGAACCGGTCGGTGCTCGACAGGGCGACGGCCAGGCCCAGGTCGAACACGTCGGGGGCGGTGTCCTGGCCCTTGAGGTTGTCGGCCGCCTGGATCTCCTCGGCGCTGGAACCGTCGGGCGAGGCCTCGGTGATGGCGATCCCCGGGTACTTCTTCGCGAACGCGTCGAGCACGGCGCCGTAGTTGGCCCAGTCGCGCGGCAGGGCGATGACGTTCAGGGCGCCCTCGGCCTGGGCTGCGTCCTCCAGCGCGGTCAGGTCGCCGAAAGCGGTGAGGCTGGTGGCGGTGGCGGCGTCGACCGCGCCGGCCGCCGGGGTGCCGCCCGCGGCCGATCCGCTGCACGCCGCCAGGCTGAGGGCGAGTGCGGCCGCGGCCAGGGTGGTGGCCAGGGTTCGGGTGCTGAACAATTTTCCTCCGTCGGACCAGGGCCCGGCCGCTCACGCGTCAGCGCGGGCCGTTCGTAACCGGGTAACTGGTCACCGCGAGACTAGGATCGGAATTCGACCGGCAGGCGGCACCGACCTGAACGCCGCGTGAATGACGCATGACGGATGCCGGTGGGCGCCCGCGCCGACAGCGCGCCCGGTGCCGCTAGGGTCGGACTGTGCTCCAGACCGTCTCCCCCGCCCTCGCCCGCCGGATCGCGCTCGGCGCGCAGGGTTTCGGCCGGCGCTCGGGCGTGACTCCGGGCATCCGTCAGCTGGACGCCCTCGTGAACCGGCTGGAGCTGCTGCAGATCGACTCGGTGAACGTGTTCGAGCGCAGCCACTACCTGCCGGCGTTCAGCCGTCTCGCGGGGAGCGCCGGGCGCACGAGGCGTCGTTCCTGCCGCTCGACACCCGGCCGCTGTTCGGCTGGCGGATGCAGCAGTACCGCGACCTGTCCGCACGCAGCCCGGATGCGTGGTCGGCGGGGAACAAGCCCCTGCTGGACTGGCTGCTGGCGGAACTCGCCGAGAAGGGCCCCCTCCCCGCGAGCGCGATCGAGCACGACGCGAACAGGCGCAGCGGCCCGTGGTGGGGCTGGTCGGACGTGAAGACCGGGCTCGAGGTGCTCTTCCGCTGGGGCGATGTGGTCAGCGCCGGGCGTTCACGGTTCGAGCGGGTGTACGGGCTGCCGGAGCAGATCTTCCCGGCCGAGCTGCTCGGCCGAAGGGTCGAACCGGCCGACGCGCACCGGGAGCTGGTGCGCCGGGCGGCGCGCGCCCACGGCATCGGCACGGCGAACGATTTCGCCGACTACTTCCGGTTGAAGAGCGCACCGACGCTGGCCGCCATCCGGGACCTGACGGATGCCGGCGAGCTGCTCCCGGTCGAGGTGCCGGGCTGGGGCCCCGCGGGCTCACCGGGAGCCGCCTGGCTGCACCGGGACGCCCGCCTGCCGCGCAGCGTGGACGCCGACGCGGTGCTCTCGCCCTTCGACCCGGTGGTCTGGAATCGGGGCCGGGCCCAGCGCCTGTTCGGCTTCCACTACCGGATCGAGATCTACACCCCGCAGCCCAAACGGGTCTTCGGCTACTACGTTCTGCCGGTGCTGCTGGGCGACACGATCGTCGGCCGGGTCGACCTCAAGAACGACCGCCAGGCGGGGGTGCTCCGGGTGCAGGCGGCCTGGTCAGAGCCCGGCGCGCCCCGCGACACGGCCGAACGGCTCGCCGGCGTGCTGCGCGAGACCGCCGCCTGGCAGGGACTGGGCGCGATCGACGTCCGGCCGCGCGGCACCCTCGCGGCCGCGCTGGCCGCAGAGCTCTGACAGTTCCCGTTCCGGTCGAGAGTGCCCGGCGGAGCGGGCACTCTCGACCGGAACGGTCACTCTCGGGCGGCGGGAACGGCAGTTAGAACTTGCGGCCCATGGTGTGCAGGCGTTCGATCCGTTCCTCGATCGGCGGATGCGTGCTGAACAGCTTCGCCATCGCGCCCGGCTTCAGCGGGTTGGCGATCCAGAGGTGCGCCATCGACGTGTTCTGCTTGCGCATCGGCCGGGCGTAGGTCTCGAGTTTGGCCAGGGCGCTGGCCAGCGCGTCCGGGTTGCGGGTGGTCAGCGCGCTCGTCGCATCCGCCAGGTATTCGCGCTGACGGGACACGGCCAGCTGCACCATGCTGGCCACCAACGGCGCCACGACCATGGCGACCAGCCCGAACACCATCACGACCGGGTTGCCGTTCTTGTTGTCGCGGCCGAAGAACGCCATCCGCAGGAACATGTCGGAGATGAAACCGACGGCGACGACCAGCCCGAAGACGACCATCGACACCCGGATGTCGTAGTTGCGCACGTGCCCGAGCTCGTGCGCCATGACGCCCTCGAGTTCGGAATCGGTCATGATCTCCAGCAGCCCGGTGGTGGCCGCCACGATCGCGTGTCGGGGGTCGCGGCCGGTCGCGAAGGCGTTCGGGGCCGGGTCGTTGATGACGTAGATCTCGGGCATCGGGGTGCCGGTCGTGATCGACAGGTTCTCGACGATGTTCCACAGCCGCGGATTCTCCGCCTTGCTGTTCAGGCGCACTCCACCGCTCAGGGCAACCGCCTGGCGGCCGGCCATGAAGTACTGCACCAGGGCGTAGCCGGAGGCGATCACGATCGTCATGATCAGGATGCCGTAGCTGCCCGGAGGACTGTAGACATAGTTGGCGAGCCAGCCGAGGCCCGCGATCATCACCAGGAACAGGATGATGATGAAGACCGTGTTGCGCTTATTGCGCGCTATCGCGCTGTACATATCGGCCGGCCGCTAGAACTGCACGCGAGGCGGCTCCGCGATGGCGTCGGAGTCGGACACCTCGAAGAAATCGCGCTGGGTGAAACCGAGATTGCGGGCGATCAGGTTGTTGGGAAAGACCTGGATCTTCGTGTTGAGCTCGCGCACGCCGCCGTTGTAGAAGCGGCGTGACGCCTGGATCTTGTCCTCCGTGTCGACCAGCTCGGCCTGGAGCTGCAGATAGTTCTGGCTGGCCTGCAGCTGCGGGTAGGCCTCGGCGACGGCGAAGATGCTGCGCAGGGCGGATTGCATGTGGTTCTCCGCGGCGGCGGCCTCGGCCGGGCCCTGCGCGCTAAGCGACTCGGCGCGCGCCTTGGTGACGTTCTCGAAGACCGCCTTCTCGTGCGCGGCGTAGCCCTTGACCGTTTCGATCAGGTTGGGGATCAGGTCGGCCCGCCGCTTCATCTGCACCGTGATGTCACTCCACGCCTCGTCGACGCGAACCTTGAGCGTGACGAGGGAATTGTAGGTAGCCCACAGGTAGATCCCGACGATGGCGACGAGTACAACGATGATGAGGACCGGGATGAGCCATTCCATGGCAGCTTCTCCTTGAGACGGGTGAGGCAATTCTGAGCGGGCGATTGAGCTTGTGTTTGAGAGAGGAGACACGGACTGAACAAGCTCGCCTCGGAGGCGTACTCGCAGTTCGTGACCATCATAACCGCGCGTCCTGAGGCTCCCATCCGCTTCCCATCAGACTCCAAGAATCGCCCCGGCGGTTGATCGACATTCCCGCAGCACGGGCGAATAATGCAGGAGTGACCTCCGAAACTTCCGCCGTCGTGGTGCGCGACCTTCGTGCCCGTCGCGGCGCGCATCCGGTTCTGCACGGCCTGAACCTCACGGTGCCCAGCGGGCTGGTCGTCGGCCTGATCGGACCCAGCGGATGCGGCAAGACCACCCTGATGCGGGCGATCGTCGGCGTTCAGATCGTGCGGTCCGGCACCGTGACCGTGCTCGGACGTCCCGCCGGTTCCGCGCCGCTCCGGCGCCGGGTCGGCTACGTCACCCAGGATGCCAGCGTCTACGACGACCTTACGGTGCGCCAGAACCTGCTGTACTTCCGCTCCGTGCTCGGGGTGCCCCTGGGCGACGTCGACCGGGTGATCGACGCCACCGACCTGGCCCCGTATGCGGGCCAGCTGGCCGGGTCCCTCTCCGGCGGCCAGCGCAGCCGGGTCTCCCTGGCCGGTGCGCTGCTCGGCTCGCCCGAGCTCCTGGTGCTCGACGAACCGACGGTCGGCCTGGACCCGGTGCTGCGGGTGGAGCTGTGGAGCCTGTTCCACCGCCTCGCGGCGGCCGGAACGAGCCTGCTCGTCTCCAGCCACGTGATGGACGAGGCCAGCCGCTGCGACCGGCTCCTGCTGATGCGCGGCGGTGAGATCCTCGCCGACGATACACCGGCGGTTCTCCTGGGCACCACCGGCACCCCCGATATCGAGGCGGCGTTCCTCGCGCTGATCGCGTCACATCCGTCGGTCGATGACACGTTCCCCGCCGGCCCGACGGACGCGGGCCATTCGTGAATCCGCGCCGCACCCTCGCGACGGCCGGACGGGTGCTCACCCAGATCCGGCACGACCCGCGCACCGTGGTGCTCCTGCTGGCCGTGCCCAGCCTGCTGATCGGGCTGCTGGCCTGGATCTTCTCCGACACCCGGGTCTTCGACACGGTCGGCCCGGCGATGATCGCCCTGTTCCCGTTCACGATCATGTTCGTCGTCACGAGCATCACGACCCTGCGGGAGCGGCGCACCGGAACCCTCGAGCGGCTGCTCTCTATGCCGCTCGGCAAGGGTGATTTCATCCTCGGCTACACGCTCGCGTTCGGTCTGCTCGCGGTGCTGCAGTCTTCGATCGCGGTCGGTTTCTCGGTCTGGGTCTGCGGGCTGGAGATCCAGGGCTCGATCTGGCTGCTGCTCGCCGTCGCGGTCGCCGACGCGATTCTCGGCACCACCCTCGGCCTATTGGCCAGCGCGTTCGCCCGCACCGAATTCCAGGTGGTGCAGTTCATGCCGCTGCTGGTCTTCCCGCAGATCCTGCTCTGCGGCATTTTCCTCCCCCGCGACCAGTTGCCGGACGCCCTTCAGGCGGTCAGCGACTGGCTGCCGCTCTCGCACGCCGTCGACGCGCTTCGGGCGGTGGCGACCGATTCGCAGGATGCCGCCTACGTCGCCGGCGAGCTGCTGATCATCGGCGCCTGGATCGTCGGCACCGTCGTGCTCGGCTCGATCACCCTGCGCCGCCGCACCCCGTAGCCGCCTCCTACGCTGCGCCCACCACCCTCCGCGCGCATCCACTGCTCTGCCCTCCCGTGGCCAACTCAGGAGATCCCGCCAGAGTGGCGGCATCCGTCGCACTGGTCCGCGGCCTGCACCCCGCGGTAGCCGCGTTTCTCCTGAGTTAGCCACACACGGGCAGGCGGGATTTGGGTAGCGAGGCAGGCGTGACGGGGAAGGGGGCGGGTCAGCGGGCGGCGAGCACCTTCTGCAGCCAGCGGTAGGAGGACTTGGGCGTGCGGGGACGGGTTCCGTCGAGGAAGTCCACGTGCACGAGCCCGTACCGGCGGGTGTAACCGGCCGTCCACTCGAAGCTGTCCAGCAGGGACCAGATGAAGTAGCCGCGGAGGCTGACCCCGGCCGCGGTGCCGCCCGGGGCGACCGCGGCGAGCGCGGCCGTGAGGTGCTCGGCGAGGTAGTCGATCCGGGCCGGGTCGTGCACGGCTCCCCACTTGTCGGCCACGTCGGGAAAGGCCGCGCCGCCGGCCGTGACGTACACCGGCGGCAGGTCGTCGCTGTAGCGGTCCCGCAGCTCGCCCAGCGCCACGCCGAGGTACTCCGGGGCGATGGCGGCGCCGGACCCGGTCACCGGGAACTCGCGGAACGGGATCACGTGGAAGGGGAACGCGACCACCGTCTCGGCCGGCCCCTCCCGGGGCGGACCCTGCGGGGTCTTCGGCGCGGCCGGGCCGGCCTTGATCCGGGACGGCTGCACGTAGTTGAGGCCGTAGAAGTCCAGCGGCTGCCGGATGGTGCGCAGGTCGTCGGGGTCGGTCTCCAGCAGCAGCCGCAGCGGGACCGCGTACGGTTCGGGCGGTTCCGGGTAGCGGCCGAGCAGGACCGCGTCGGCGAACATCCGATTGTGCAGCACGTCGAACAGCTGCGCCGCCACCTCGTCGGCTTCCCGGCCGCTGGCGGCCTGCACGGGCGAGTGCGCGTTGGCGATGCCGATGCCGCCGCGCACATCGGCGGCGCGGAGCCCCTGCACGGCGAGGCCGTGGGCGAGCAGCTGGTGGTGGGCGGCCGGCAGGGCACCGAAGAGCCGGGCCTCCCCGGGCGCGTCGGTGCCCAGGGCATAGCCGTTCAGGGTCACCGTCGCGGGCTCGTTCAGGGTCACCCAGGAATCGATCCGGTCCCCGAAGGCCTCGCCGACCTGGTGCGCGTAGTCACCGAACCGCATCGCGGTGTCGCGGTTCAGCCAGCCTCCGCGGAGTTTCAGCGGGGTGTCCCAGTGGTACAGCGTCGCCATCGGGCTGATACCCGCCGCGAGCAGGCCGTCGAGCAGGCGGTCGTAGAACGCCAGGCCCGCGCGGCTGAGCGCCCCGCGGCCGTCCGGCTGCACCCGCGACCAGGCCAGCGAGAACCGGTACGCGTCACCGCCCAGTTCGCGGAGGAGGACGACGTCGTCGTCGACCCGGGTGAAGTGGTCGGTCGCCACCGAGGCGTTCGAACCGTCACGGATGCGGCCGGTCGCCGCCGTGAACGGGTCCCAGCTCGATTCCCCGCGTCCGCCCTCGCGAGCCCCGCCCTCGATCTGGAAGGCGGAGGTGGCCGTGCCCACGACGAAACCGTCCGGGAGCCGGTCGCCCAACTCTGCGGCCCGGTGTTCCCAGGCGCGCGCCGCGGGGGTGTTGCTGTTGACTGGCTTGGTGCTCATCGACCCAAAACTCTTTCCAGATAGCTGTTGCTGAAGCGGCGCTCCGGATCAAGCCTGTCACGCACCGAGAGGAAGTCGTCGAAGTGCGGGTAGCTCTGGCGCAGCGAGTCCGCGTCCCGGTCGTGCAGCTTGCCCCAGTGCGGGCGCCCGTCGTGCGCGCGCATGATCGCTTCCACCGCGTCGAAGTACTCGGCCGGGTCCTCCCGGAAGTAGCGGTGCACGGCGATATAGCCGGTGTCCCGCCCGCTGGCGGTGGAGAGCCACAGGTCGTCGGCCGCCGCGGAGCGCACCTCGATCGGGAAGGAGATCCGCCAGCCGCGCTCCTCGATCAGGGCCCGCACCTCGCGCAGCGCCGCCGGCACCTGCTCGCGCGGCAGGGCGTACTCCATCTCCCGGAAGCGCACCGTGCGGCGGGTCACGAACACCCGGTTGGAGACATCCGTGAATTCACGCCGGCCGCTGAGGCGGGTGGCGAGCCGGTTGAACGGGGGCACCGCCCGGGGCGCCAGCCGGCCGAGCGCGCAGATGGCGCGGTAGGCCCCGTTCGCGAGCAGTTCGTCGTCGACCCAGCGGGAGACCCGGCCGAGCGGGGACCGGCCCGCGTCCGCCGGGAGTCGGGTGTTGGTCTTGGTCAGCGCGGTGTCCGTGTGCGGGAACCAGTAGAACTCGAAGTGGTCGGGGTTCTCCGACCGATCGAGGTAGGTGTCCAGCACCTCCTCGAGGGGTTCGGCGGCCTCGACGGCGCGCAGCAGGTACGCGGGCACGCACTGCAGGGTCAGGTCCACCAGGATGCCCAGCGCCCCGAGCCCGAGCCGGGCCGCCGGGAGCAGCTCGGCGTTCTCGGTCTCGCTCACGCGCAGCAGGGTGCCGTCGCCGGTGACCAGGGTGAGGGCCGTGATCTGGGTGGCGAGGCCGCCGAAACGGCCGCCGGTGCCGTGCGTGCCGGTGGAGGTGGCGCCGGAGATCGTCTGCCGGTCCACGTCGCCCATGTTCGCCAGGGCCAGGCCGTGGGGTTCGAGCAGCCGCGGCAGCTCGAACAGGCGGGTGCCGGCGGCGAGCGTGACCCGGCCCAGAACCGGGTCGACGCTGATCAGGCCGGCCAGGTCGAGCAGGTCCAGCTGCACGCCGCCGGCCACCGCGATCGCGGAGAAGCTGTGCCCGGACCCCACCGCCTTGATCCGCAGCCCGGCCTTCCCGGCCGACACCACCGCGCGCTGCACGGCGCCGACGCTGCGGGGCCGTTCGACGCGCACCGGCCGCACGCTCTGGTTGCGGGCCCAGTTGGTCCAGACCCCTCCGCTCGCACTCACAGGAAGGCCTTCCCCTCGCCGCGGTAGGTCGGCAGGATGTCGACCACCCGCCCGTTGTCGACCAGGGCGAATTCGTTCACGTGCTCGCTCAGCTCCCCGGATTTGGCGTGCCGCAGCCAGACCCGGTCGCCGACGGAGAGGCCGGCCGCTCCGGGCCCGGTCAGCGGGGTCTGCACCTCGCCGGCCATCTCCCGCGGCATCAGGCGCAGGCCCTCCGGCCAGACCAGGCGCGGCAAGCGGTCGCGGCCGGGCACCCCGGAGGCCACCCAGCCTCCACCGAGCAGCGTACCCGTGGCCGGGCTCGGCTTGCGCACGATCGAGAGGGCGACCGCGGCGGCCGGCGCGGGCCGGAAACTGGCGTAGTGGTCGAACAGGTGCCCGCCGAAGAAGCCGCTGCCGGCGGCGATGTCGGTGACGGATGCGTCGGCGCGGGTGGTCTCCAGCGAACCGGTCCCGCCCCCGTTCACGAACTCGAGCGCGACGATCTCGCGCACCGCGGCGACGGCCGCGCTGCGCCGGTCCGCGATCTCGGCCACGGACCGCCGCCGCACCCAGCGGTTGACCCGCCCCTGCACCGGTTTGCCGGCCGGGCGGTCGCCGATTCCGGCCACCTGCGCCTCGTAGGCCATCAGGCCGACCAGGGAGAAGCCGGGCCGGGCCACGACGGCGGCGGCAAGGCTGCGGGCATCCGCCGGGGTGTGCACGGGCGAGCGCCACACGCCCAGGTGGCCGAGCACCGGGGCGTCCCAGGCGGCATCGAGTTCCAGGCAGACCCGGATCGGGGCCCGGCCGGCCGGCGGGAGCACGGCGTCGATTTCGTCCAGCTGCGCGACCGAGTCGATCATCAGCGTGACCGTCGCGGCCAGGTGTGGCGAGGTGCCCAGCCGCCGGATCGCGGACCGGTCGGCCGTGGGGTAGCCGACGACGACATCCGTCACCGTCTCGGCCAGCCAGAGCGCCTCGGCGAGCGTGTACGCGAGGACCCCCTGGAAACCGGGGAGGGTCAGGAGGGCCTCGATCACGCCGCGCACCCGGATCGACTTCGTCGCCACCCGGATCGGGGTGCCGCCCGCACGACCGAGGAGGGACCGGGTGTTGTGCCGCAGCGCGTCCAGGTGCAGGGCGGCGACGGGGGTCTCCAGCTGCGCCGTGGCGGCGGTCAGTCCGGGCCAGTACTGCCCGGGGGTCAGCCAGGGCTGCGACGCCGGCCGGGAGCCGAGGTCGAGGCCCATCAGCGCACCGCCTTCACCCGGGTGACCGCGAGGGCCCCGCCGAAGGCGCAGAGGCCCGCGAGCACGAACAGGGCCTGGAAGCCGCCGCCCACGGCGACCGTGAACGCCCCCAGCAGCGGCGCGAGCGCCTGCGGCACCGCGGTGGCGATGTTCATGATGCCGAGGTCCTTGCCGCGGGCGGCCGGGTCGGGCAGCACCTGGGTGGCCAGCGCCTGGTCGACGGAGAGGAAGCAGCCGTAGCCGAGACCGAGGATGCCGGCGGCCACCATCGCGACGCCCAGGTCGGGGATGAAGGCGAGCAGCAGCGCCGCGAACCCCTGCAGGCCGGCGGCGACGAAGACGAAGCCCTTGCGGATGCCCAGCGCGTCGCTCCACCGGCCCAGGAAGATCGACGCCAGGATCACGAACACCATGTAGACGAGGGTGAGCAGGATCAGGTCGTCTTCCGCATTCTCGTCGTTCAGCCCGAACATCAGGAAGTAGAGCAGCAGGGTCGTGCCGAACGCGTTGCCGAAGCTGACCAGCACCCGGCTGAGCAGGGTCCAGCCGAAATCGGGGTGCTCCCGCGGGCTGATCCAGAGGCTGGACAGAAGGCCCAGCACGGTCACCGGCGCGCGTTGGTGCGGCTGGAGCACCGCGTCGGGCAGCAGCAGGAACGGAACCGCCAGGACCAGCAGGAGCACCGCTACGACCAAATAGCCGGCGAACTGGCCGGTGAACAGCATCGTCACGAGCAGCAGGCCCACGATGATGCCCACCGCCTGCGGGGCGCTCAGCCAGCCGGACACGTACCCGCGCTGGTCGACCGGGACCTGGTCCGAGATGGTGGCGGTGAGCGCGGCCGTCATCACGCAGAAACCAGTCAGGGCGAGCGCCCAGAAGAACCCGATCCCCAGCATGGTGGTCTGCGCGCCGAGCAGCAGCAGGGCGGCCGCGAAGAGCACCGCCCCGCCGGCGATCCAGGGTCGGCGACGGCCGAACCGGGAGGTCGTGCGGTCGGACAGCGCCCCGGTCAGCGGGTAGGCCACGATCGCGCACAGGCCGGCGATGCCCGAGATCACGCCGAAGGCCACGACGCTGTCCACCCAATTCTCGGGCTGGAGGCGCCGGTCGATCTGGGCCGGCAGGAGGAGCTGCACCGGGGTGAGCTGCGCCATCCAGATGCCGAGCCAGGCCGTCGCAAAGACGGCGATCCAGCGCCCGGGAACGCGCCGGTTCGGTTCGGCGAAGACGGAGCCGGAGCCGGAGCCCGCGAGTAGGTTCGGTGCGCTCATGCGCCGTCCCGTTCTGGTTGGTGGGCGGGACAGATGACCCGATTTTTCAGTATGCACCATGCCCGGAAGATCACGAATGTGTCGCGGTGCAACCGGCACGGCGTGTCCGGCGTTGACTTTGAGGCCCCCACCCCCTGAAATGGTCACGGGGGGAAATCATGGTTGGGACACGCTTCACCGGATCGGGCTCATCGCGGGCCCGTCGGTCCTACCGCGCCGGCCGTCTCCTTGCAGGGGTCCTTCTGCTCGGCTTCCTCGTTCCGGCCCTCCTGGCGGGCGGCTCCGTCGGGTCCGCGGTCGCCGCCACCTCCTCCCCCACGCCGGCCCCCGCGCCGACCCCCGCAGCGACCCCCGCAGCGACACCGGCGCCGACCCGGTCGTCGGCGCCGCCCACCGTCTCACCGACGATCACCGGTCCACGGCCGGGCAGTTTCGTCGGCAGCGGCAGCACCACCGTCTCCGGCACGGGCGAGCCCGGCCAGGAGATCCAGCTCCTGTCGGCGTTCCCGGGCGAGGACCCGTCCTGCATCCTGGTCGTCGACGACTCCTCGGAGTGGAGCTGCACGGGGGTGCGCCTGCCCAGCGGCCCGTCGGTGCGGCTGCGGGTCGTGGTCACCGCCGACCCGGCCTTCGCCGCGGAGCAGACCATCGCCGTGCTGGCCGCACCGGTCGTGACCGGCGGGCCGAGCGGCCAGGCGGCATCGAACGGCGTGGTGCGCGGGACGGCGTACCCGAACGCATCCGTCATCGTCCGCCTGGCCGACGGCAATCGCTGCACGGCGACGGCCGACACCTCCGGCGCCTGGACCTGCGCATTCGGCGGGCGCCTTGCCAGCGGGGCCGCCGAGGTCACGGCAGCCCAGCAGGCCACCTTCAGCCTGCCCTCCTGGTCGAACGAGAGCGCCGCCATCGCCCTCCTGTTCGACGTCGACCGGCCCGCGCCGCCGACCGTGACCGAGCCGGCCGCGGGCGGACGGGTGCCGCTGGACCGGGCCACCTACGCCGGTTCCGGGGAGAACGGTTCGACCGTGACGGTCTTCGCGGGCGCGTACTCGGTCTGCAGCGGCGTCGTCGCCGGCGGCTCCTGGACCTGTTCCGCCGGCGGCGTGGCCGCCGGTTCGTACGCCGTGATCGCGGTGCAGCAGGATGCCGCGGGCAATGTGGGCCAGGGCAGCCCCGCCTTCACCCTCGCCTACGGCCCGGCCGCACCGGCACCGGCCGCCGGCCGGGCGACCCCCTCTCCGCGGGCATCCGCTCCACTCGCCGCCGCGACCGCGACCGCGGCGCCCGCGCCGGAACCGGCCCGGAGC
>NZ_SOGU01000049.1:0-50330 GCF_004403275.1 Cryobacterium sp. TMT4-10 | reverse complement strand
GCGCCCGCCCGCAGTCCGCGCCCGCCCGCAGCCCGCGCCCGCCCGCAGCCCCCGCATCCCGCGCCGCCCGCAAACCGCCCCGACCACCCCCGCCCGAACTAATTCGACGGAGATTTTGCTCTAGAAAGCGGGTTTGAGCCCGAAACCGGCAGTTTCGGGCAAAATCTCCGTCGAATTGGTTCAGAGCGGGTGACCGGGCGCCCCAGCCACGCAGCAACCAGACGGATCCGGATTTGCGCCGGCCCGCGGCATCCCGTAACGTAGGGAAAAGCCAAAGACCGCCGGTTATTGCTCTGTGCAGAAATGCACAGGCAATCGAAGGTTCATTCACGTGAACGGCCCGCGCAGGATTCGAAGTCAGACTGCATTCCTCGAGAATGCGTTCCCAGCTCCGGCGCCTGCGTCGGAGCTTTTTTCATGTCTGCTCCCCGGGCTACCGGCACATGAAACCAAGAGGAGCGCCATGGCGAACAAGGAAGCAACGGTCGCCGAGCTTACGGAGAAATTCCAGAGCTCGACCGCCGTTCTGCTCACCGAGTACCGCGGTCTCACTGTTGCGCAGCTCAAGACGCTGCGCGTTTCCATCAGTGCGGACGCCACGTACGCCGTGGTGAAGAACACGCTGACCAAGATTGCGGCCAACAACGCCGGCATCACGTCGTTTGACGACGAGCTTGTCGGTCCGTCCGCAATCGCATTCGTTCACGGAGACCCTGTCGCCGTTGCGAAGACCCTGCGTGCCTTTACCAAGGCAAACCCTCTCCTGGTAGTGAAGGGTGGTTACTTCGACGGTAACCCGCTCACCGCCGCAGAGGTAGGCAAGCTCGCCGACCTCGAGTCCCGCGAAGTGCTGCTGGCCAAGCTGGCCGGCGCATTCAAGGCCTCGCTGTTCGGAGCCGCATATCTGTTCAACGCACCGCTGTCGAAGGCTGTTCGCACCATCGAGGCGCTGCGTGAGAAGCAGGAGTCCGCGAACTAGGCATCGGCCTGGCATCGCGGTGAGTAACTAAGAAACTATAGGGAGAAAAATCATGGCAAAGCTTTCCACCGAAGAATTGCTCGAACAGTTCAAGGGCCTGACCCTCATCGAGCTCTCCGAGTTCGTCAAGGCGTTCGAGGAGACCTTCGAGGTCACCGCTGCTGCTCCGGTCGCCGTTGCCGGCGCTGCTGGTCCTGCTGCACCCGCTGAAGAGGTCGAAGAGCAGTCCGCTTTCGACGTCATCCTCGAGGCTGTCGGCGACAAGAAGATCCAGGTCATCAAGGTTGTGCGCGAGCTCACCAGCCTGGGCCTCGGCGAGGCCAAGGCCGTCGTCGATGGCGCGCCGAAGGCCGTCCTCGAAGGCGTCTCCAAGGAGGCCGCTGAAAAGGGCAAGGCTGCTCTCGAAGCTGCCGGCGCCACCGCAGTCCTCAAGTAGCAGGCGCCCCTCACGGGGCTCTCGCTCTTCGCTCACGCGGAGGAATGATCGGCGCGAGCCGATTGCGCTCTGACGGGCGTCGCATCCACTGGATGCGGCGCCCGTTCGTCGTTAACCCCGCAGCCGCGATTTATATATAGCCAAGCTATGTATAGTTGACGGATGTCCACGACACTCCTCGATCTGCTCGGCGACCTGATCACGGTCAACCACCGGGTCACCCGCCTGGCCGCCCAGGCCGCGAACGGCACCGAATCCCCGGCCGTCTGGCGGACGCTGAGCGTGCTGCGCCAGACCGGACCGATCCGCCTCGGCGAGCTGGCCGTGCGCAGCCGCGTCTCCCAGCCCACCGCCACGAAGCTCGTCAGCCACCTGGCCGAGCGCGGCTGGGCCGAGCGCCTGGCCGATCCGCTCGACGCCCGGGCGGCCCGCACCCGGGTCACCGCCTCCGGCGAGGCCGCCCTCGCGGCCTGGCGTACCGAGCTGGCCACCGCCCTGCTGCCGCTGTTCAGCGACCTGCCCGCCGCCGACGTCGAGGTCCTCGAACGCGCGATCGCCATCCTGCGGGAACGCGTGGATGCCGGCGAACCGGCCCCACCGGCCGAACCGGGCGACGCGGCGGTCGCGCTGTGAGCCGGGCCGCGAGCACCGCGCCGCAGTCCCAGCAGTCCACGCGGTCACCGGCCGCCAGCATCCTGCACCAGCCGACCGCGGTCTGGGCGGTGGCCTTCGCCTGCGTGATCGCCTTCATGGGCATCGGCCTGGTCGACCCGATCCTGCCGGCCATCACCCGCGACCTCGAGGCCACCCCGACCGAGACCGAGATGCTCTTCACCAGCTACCTCGTGGTCACCGGCGTCGCCATGTTCTTCACCAGCTGGATCTCGAGCCGGATCGGCGCCAAACGCACCCTGCTGATCGGCCTGGCCCTGATCGTCGCGTTCGCGCTGGCCTCCGGGATGTCCCAGAGCGTCGAGGCGGTGATCGGCTTCCGGGCGGGCTGGGGTCTCGGCAACGCCCTCTTCATCTCCACCGCGCTGGCCACGATCGTCGGCGCAGCCTCGGGCGGGACGTCCTCGGCCATCATCCTCTACGAGGCCGCGCTCGGGCTCGGCATCGCGATCGGCCCGCTGATCGGCGGCCTGCTCGGCAGCCTCAGCTGGCGCGGGCCGTTCTTCGGCAGCGCCTCGCTGATGGCCGTCGGCTTCGCGGCGATCGTGGTGATGTTGAAGACGGATGCCCCCGCACCGGTCCCGATCCGGCTCTCGGCTCCGTTCCGGGCGCTGGCCCGGCCCGCACTGGGTGTCCTCGCCGCGGCCGCGTTCTTCTACAACATCGGCTTCTTCGTGCTGCTGGCGTACACCCCGTTCGCGCTCGTGCCGCTGGGCCTCGGCAGCGCGATCACCCTCGGCCTGGTCTTCTTCGGCTGGGGGGTCTCCCTCGCGGTCACCTCCGTCTGGGTGGCGCCGCTGCTGACCAGACGGATGAAGCGCACCCATGTGCTGGCGGCCGTGCTGCCGCTGCTGGCGCTCGACCTGGTCGCCGCGGCCCTGGTGAGCGGCTCGGCGGCCGGCCTGGTCGTCTGCGTCATCGTCGGCGGGCTGCTGCTCGGCGTGCTGAACACGGTGCTGACCGAGTGCGTGATGGAGGCCACGGACCTGATGCGAGCGGTCGCGTCGTCCGCCTATTCCGGCGTGCGGTTCCTCGGCGGGGCCCTCGCGCCGCCCGCCGCGACGCTGCTCGCCGCCGCGTTCGGGCCGGCGGCGCCGTTCTTCGCGGCCGCGGCCGCCGTACTGGTGGCCGTGGCCATCCTGCTGCTGGGGCGCGCGCAGCTGCACCGGGCGAACGGGGTCGTCGACCGGCTGGAGGAAGCCGAGGCCATCGGCGCCGGCGACAGCTGAGCGCGGTGCGGCTCGGGTGCGGGGCGGCTCAGGCGCCGAGCGGCTGCCGGGGCCCGCTGGTGCTCGAACGGACGACCAGGTTCACGGGCAGCACGGTCAGGTGATTCGCCTCATCCGTGTCCGTCGGGCTCTCCAGCTCGGCCAGGAGCGACACCACGGCGAGCCGGGCCTGGCGCCGCGGATGCTGTTCTAGGGTGGTCAGCCGGAACATCTGGGCGTACGGATGCCCGTCGATCCCGATCACGGACAGGTCGGCGGGCACCTGGATCCCCAGTTCCCGGGCGGCGACGATCACGCCGATGGCGATCTCGTCGGAGGCGGCGAACACCGCCGTCGGCCGGGTGCGGGGGTCGCCGAGCACGGCCAGCCCCACGCCGTAGCCGCCGGGCAGCGTGAATTCGCAGGCGTAGAAACTGCCCTCGGTGGACAGACCCGCCTCGTTCATCGCCGAGGCGAAGCCGGTGCGGCGGTTGCTGTGCACCTTGAAGTCCATCTCGTCGGCCTCGCTGCCGCCGATGTGGAGGATGTCCTTGTGGCCGAGGCTGAGCAGGTGCTCGGTGGCGAGCCGGGCCGAGGCCACGTCGTCGATCGCGATGGTGTGCACGCCACGGATCGGGCCCCCGATGCCCACCAGCGGGCGGCCGAGGCGGTGCAGGAGGTCGACTTCGGCGTCGCTGAGGGCGACTCCGACAGAGATCACCCCGTCGAATCGCTTGCGGGCGAGGAAGTACTCGAAGACGCTGTCGCGTTCTTTCGACGCGGCCGGCAGGTTGTAGAGGGTCATGTCGTAGCCCTCTTCGAGGAGGGCCTGTTCCAGGCTCTCGAGCACCTCGGAGAAGAACCAGCGACTGATGAAGGGGATGATCACGCCGATGCTCTTCGTACGCCCGGTGACCAGGCTGGCCGCGTTGGGGGAGGCGACGTAGCCGATCTCCTTGGCCGCGGCGACGACCTTCGACCGGGTCTCCTCGGACACGTACCCGCGACCGCTGAGGGCGCGGGAAGCGGTGGCTTTGGCGACGCCGGCGAGACGCGCGACATCCGCAATCGATCTCATTCCAGCCTCCGTCCTTGGACCCGGATTTCAGACTAGCGCCTCCCCGGGCAGTATGGAACCGGTTCCATTCGGGATCGAACTGAGCTGAATGGGTTTGGGCGCTTGTTGGCCTGTTCAGGGCTATTTCGTGGCCCATCGGACCGATCTTTGCCATTTCGTAACCCCAATGCTCTTGCGATTCTCCGAACGGTGCCGTAACTTATGGTGTGGAACCGGTTCCCTATCTGACCGTTTCCAGCACCTGCAGCACCCCGGTGTCCCTGGGCAAGACCACGCGAACACCGCCAACACTCAATGAGGAGGAAATATGCGGTCATCCCTGCACCGCCGTTTCACAGCACCAATCGCCATTGCGGCGATCGCCGGTCTGACCCTGGCCGGCTGTTCCGGCGGACCCGGCAGCACGACGACCGATGCGGGCGCAGCCGGTGACGGAACCGTCACGGTCTACGGGACCATCGGCGACACCGAGGCAAAACTGCTCGAAGAGTCCTGGGCCGGCTGGGAAAAAGAGAACAAGATCGACATTCAGTACGAAGCGTCGAAAGAGTTCGAAACCCAGATCGCGATCCGGGCCCAGGGCGGCAACGCTCCCGACATCGCCATCTTCCCGCAGCCCGGCCTGATGGCGGACCTCGCCAGCCGTGACTACCTCAAGCCGGCCCCGAAGGCCGTCGAGGCCAACGTCGACAAGTACTGGTCCGCGGACTGGAAGGCTTACGGCACGGTCGGGGACACCCTGTACGGCGCGCCGCTGATGGCCAGCGTCAAGGGCTTCATCTGGTACTCGCCGGCCAAGTTCAAGGAGTGGGGTGTCGAGGTTCCCAAGACCTGGGCTGACCTCCTCGCCGTGACGAAGACGATCCAGGAGAAGACCGGCGCCGCCCCGTGGTGTGCGGGCTTCGGCTCCGGCGACGCCACCGGCTGGCCGGGAACGGACTGGGTCGAGGACCTGGTCCTGCGCCAGGCCGGACCGGAGACCTACGACAAGTGGATTAAGAACGAGATCCCGTTCACGGATCCCGCCATCAAGAAGGCGTTCGACTCCGTGGGCGAGATCCTGCAGAACCCGGCCTACGTCAACGCCGGATTCGGCGACGTCCGCTCCATCAACAGCACTCCGTTCGGTGACGTGGCAGCCCCGCTCGCCGACGGAACCTGCGCCCTGCACCACCAGGCATCCTTCTTCGACGGTTTCATCACGGATGCCGGCGGCAAGGTCGGACCCGACGGCGACGTCTGGGCCTTCATCACCCCGGGTGAAGAAGCCGGCAGCCAGGCCGTGACCGGTGGTGGCGAGATCGTCGCCGCGTTCGCGGACGACGCCGACACCCAGAAGGTGCAGGAGTACCTCTCCAGCGCCGACTGGGCGAACAGCCGCGTCAGCCTCGGTGGGGTCATCAGCGCCAACTCGGGTCTTGACCCGGCCAACGCGAAGAGCCCGATCCTGCAGGAAGCCATCAAGATCCTTCAGGACCCGAAGACCACTTTCCGCTTCGACGGTTCGGACCTGATGCCCGGCTCGGTCGGCTCGGGAACGTTCTGGAAGGGCATGGTCAACTGGATCAACGGAACCCCGACCGACGAGGTGCTCACGAGCATCGAAGCCGGCTGGCCGTCGAGCTAATCTCGGCCGTTCGCTAGCACCACCCGCACCACAGCAGTCGCACTACAGCAGTTGCACCAACAACCAGAACAGGGCGGGCCGCCCTTCACAACAGAAGGGCGGCCGCGCTCGGGTGCCGGTGTACCGTTGCGTTAAGTTTTCGCAGCGCCACCAGCGAACACTGTGAGTCCACAGTCGTACTCGAGAGGTTTCCTATGTCAGCATTTCTTTCCTGGCTCGCTGGCTTGCCCGCCCTCGCGCAAGTCCCGATCATCATCTTCGCGTTCGTCGCGCTGGTGGGGGCGATCCTGTTCTTCGTCGAAATCGCCCCGCGCAAGGGCACCCTGTACACCGTCATCCGGCTGGCCGTCTGTGTGCTGGCACCGATGCTCATCCTGCTGGCCGCCGGTTCGTACTGGTGGGCCACCGCCGCCGCCGCCGTCCTCGGCGGGGTGTTCTTCATCGTCGACTACCGGTCACGGGCCGGCGCCGGCTATCTCTTCCAGCTCTTCGGCTTCCTCTCGCCCGCCATCCTGCTGCTCATCATCGGCCTGGTCATCCCGACCATCCAGACCACGGTGCAGGCGTTCATGAACTCCCGCGGAACAGCGTTCATCGGATTCGACAACTTCATCTGGGTGTTCACCCAGCCCGAGGCGATCCGCACGGTGCTCAACACGATCGTCTGGGTGCTCATAGCCCCGCTCGTGTCGACGATCGCCGGACTGGCCTACGCGGTCTTCATCGATAAGAGCCGCGGTGAGAAGTACTTCAAGATCATGGTCTTCATGCCCATGGCCATCTCCTTCGTCGGGGCGTCGATCATCTGGCGCTTCGTCTACACGGCCCGCCCGGCCAGCCAGAACCAGATCGGCCTGCTCAACCAGGTCGTGGTCTGGTTCGGCGGCCAGCCGGTCGACTTCCTCGCCAACGAACCGTGGAACACGGTCTTCCTGATCATCGTTCTGATCTGGGTGCAGACCGGATTCGCCATGGTCGTGCTCTCCGCCGCCATCAAGGGCGTGCCGGCCGAGCAGCTGGAGGCCGCGGAACTCGACGGCACCAACCCGTGGCAGAAGTTCACCAACGTCACCGTGCCCGGCATCCGTAGCGCCCTGATCGTGGTGCTGACCACGATCTCCATCGCCTCCCTCAAGGTCTTCGACATCGTGCGGACCATGACGGCAGGCGCCAACGACACCAGCGTCATCGCGAACGAGATGTACACGCAGTTCAAGAACTTCGAGCAGGGCCGCTCCGCCGCCTTCGCCGTGATCCTGTTCCTGCTGGTGCTGCCGATCGTCATCTACAACGCCCGCCAGATCCAGAAGCAGAGGGAAATCCGATGAGCGCCGTACTGCCTGTTGAAGTTCCGGACCCGACCACCAGGAGCCACCTCCGCCAGGGCGAGAAACGCCTGGAGGCACCGGCCAAACGAACCAAGAAGCGCCTGACCAGCCGCGGTGCGACGGTCGCGGCCCTGCTGATCGCCGTGCTCTGGACCGTCCCCACCTTCGGGCTGTTCGTCTCGTCGTTCCGCCCGGCCCAGGAGGTGCGCACCACCGGCTGGTGGACCCTCTTCCAGAACTGGGGCCTCACCCTCGACAACTACTCTCAGGTGCTCCAGGCCGGAAACAGCCAGCTGAACCTCGCGGGCGCGTTCATCAACTCGATCGCGATCACCCTCCCGGCCACGCTGCTGCCGCTGATCATCGCGAGCCTCGCGGCCTACGCGTTCGCCTGGATCGACTTCCGCGGCAAGAACGTGCTCTTCATCGCCGTGTTCGCACTGCAGATCGTGCCGCTGCAGATGGCCCTCGTGCCGCTGCTGAAGTTCTTCTCGCAGGGCTCGATCTTCGGAATCCCCGTGGTCACGTCGATCAGCGACGCCGGCGGCTATTCCCAGGTCTGGATCGCGCACACCATGTTCGCCCTGCCGCTGGCCATCTACCTGCTGCACAACTTCGTGTCGGAGATCCCCGCCGACGTGATCGAAGCGGCGCGGGTCGACGGCGCGGGGCACGGGCAGATCTTCTTCCGGATCGTGCTGCCGCTGACCATGCCGGCGATCGCATCCTTCGCCATCTTCCAGTTCCTCTGGGTCTGGAACGACCTGCTGGTGGCGCTGATCTTCGCGGACGGCGCGGTCGCCCCGATGACCAAGCTGCTGGCCGAGATCACCGGCACCCGGGGTCAGGACTGGCACCTGCTCACGGCCGGCGCGTTCATCTCCATCCTGGTTCCGCTGCTCGTCTTCTTCTCCCTGCAGCGTTACTTCGTGCGCGGCCTGCTGGCCGGCTCGACCAAGGGGTAGCCCGACTGCCCCACCTGATCACCGACCGTGCCCGTTCCGGTCGACTGTGCCCGTTCTGCCGGCCGCGGTCGACCGGAACGGGCACAGTCGTGTGGCGGGACTGTGAAGCCGCCGACCGGGGGCGGCCGGGGATCGCCGGGAGTTTAGAGTGAAGCCATGAGTGGAATGCACGGCGGTGGTGGCGGGCGACGAGGCCGGGTCAGCGGTGGGGACGCCGTGGCACAGCGGGCCGAGAATGCCGAGGCCCCGCGCATCCCGAACCTGCTCGGCCGGATCGCCGGACTGTTCGCCCCGCACCGCACCGCGCTGATCGTGACCGTGGTGCTGGTGTTCATCAGTGCCGGACTCTCGGTCGTGCCGCCCCTGCTGGTGCAGAGGGCCTTCGACGAGGGGCTCTTCCCGCCCGGCGGCGCGCCCGATGTGCGGCGGCTCGCCGTGCTCGTGGGCCTGATGATCGCCATCTACCTGGGGTCGCAGCTGCTCGGTGTCTGGCAGACCTGGCTGACCGCCACCGTCGGCAACTCCGTGATGGGTTCGCTCCGGGTGCGCCTGTTCACCCACCTCCAGGCGATGGAGCTGAGCTTCTTCACCCGGACGAAGACGGGCGTCATCCAGTCCCGGCTGCAGAATGACGTGGGCGGCGTCGCGAGCGTGCTCACCAACACCATCTCGAGCCTGCTCGGCAACGTCGTGACCGTGATCGCGTCCCTGGTGGCCATGCTCCTGCTGAGCTGGCAGCTGGCCATCGTCGCCGTCGTCCTGATGCCCATCCTGGTGATCGCGCAGCGCCGGGTCGGCCAGGTGCGCGCCCGGATCGCGGCGAAGACGCAGGAATCGCTGTCCGACATGACGGCCATCACCCAGGAGACGCTGAGCGTGTCCGGAATCCTGCTCTCCAAGAGCTTCACCCGTCAGCCGACCGAGATCCGCCGGTACTCCGACGAGAACGACAACCAGGTCAGGCTGCAGGTCAGCCAGCAGATGAGCGGCCAGTGGTTCTTCGCGATGGTCAGCATCTTCCTCTCCAGCATCCCCGCGATCGTCTACCTGTTCGCGGGCCTGCTGATGGCCGGCGGCACGACCGACATCACCCCGGGCACGATCGTCGCGTTCACGACCGTGCAGTCCCGGCTGTTGTTCCCGCTGCTGGGGCTGATGCGGGTCACCCTCGACCTGCAGACCTCGAGCGCCCTGTTCGCCCGCATCTTCCAGTACCTCGACCTGAAGCCGGCGATCAGTGACGCCGCGGAGGCCGCCGAGGTGCCCACGAGCGGCACGGATGTCGGCCGGGTCGAATTCGACAACGTCACGTTCGCCTACCCGGACTCTTCCCCGGACTCGCGGCCCACCCTCGACCACGTATCCTTCGCGATCGAGCCGGGACAGTTCGCGGCCTTCGTCGGTCCGTCCGGGGCCGGCAAGACCACCGTCTCTTACCTGATCCCCCGGTTCTACGAGGCGTCGGCCGGCCGCGTGCTCTTCTCCGGCGTCGACGTACGCGCCCTGCGCCAGGAGTCCCTGGTCTCCCACATCGGCATCGTCAGCCAGGAGACCTACCTCTTTCACGCGACCATCGCCGAGAACCTGCGGTACGCGAAACCGGATGCCACGGATGCCGAACTCGAGGCCGCGGCCCGGTCCGCGAGCATCCACGGCACGATCGCGTCCTTCCCCGAGGGGTACGCCACCGTCGTGGGGGAGCGCGGTTATCGTCTCTCCGGCGGCGAGAAGCAGCGGATCGCGATCGCCCGCGTGCTGCTCAAGAACCCGGAAGTGCTCATCCTCGACGAGGCCACCAGCGCCCTCGACGCCATCTCGGAGCGGGTCGTGCAGGCGGCCCTCGACACCGCGTCCCGCGGGCGCACGACCATCGCCATCGCGCACCGGCTCTCGACCATCGTGGCCGCGGACGTGATCTTCGTCGTCGACGCCGGCCGGATCGTGGAGAGCGGCACCCACTCCGAGCTGCTTGCGGCGAACGGCGTCTACGCCCGGCTGTACTCGGAGCAGAGCACGTCGTCGTCGCCGCTCCTCGCCGAGTAGGTGCCGGCCGGCTCTCCCGGCGCGCTCGCGGGGTGGCCCGCGGCATCCGTCGCCCGCCTCGCCTCTCTCGCCTCTCTCGCCTCGCCACTCGCCCCTCTCGCCTCTCCCGCCTCGCCACTCGCCCCTCTCCAGTTCTCGCGGCGCACCCTTGAGCCGCGGGCGCATGTTCTAGCGTGCGCCCGCGTGCCGAAGGTGCGCCGCGAGTGTCGCCGCGCTTGGAGGGGTCGGCCTCCCGCGGAGAGATACGCCCCGCGGAGAGGTGCGCCCCGCGGAGAGATACGCCCCGCGGAGAGGTGCGCCCCGCGGAGAGGTGCGCCCCGCGGAGAGGTGCGCCCCGCGGAGAGGTGCGCCCCGCGGAGAGGTGCGCCCCGCAGGGAGGACGCCCCGCGGAGAGGTACATCTTGCGGAGGACGCCCCGCGGAGAGCGCGGCCGGCTAGCCGACCTTTCCGGGGGCGGCGAGGGCGCCGGAGCAGGACTCGCCCGGCTCCGGGGCGGTCGGACCGTTCAGGTAGGCGGCGGCGAAGGCCGGGATGCGCGGGTCGGCGGCCGATTCCAGCCGCAGCTGCACATTCCAGGCGGTCAGCACGATCGGTGAGCCCAGCCCGGGGTAGGGCGACACAATGACGTGGTCGCCGGGCAGGGCGGCGCGAAGCGCCGCGACGTCGACCGGGGCGAGGGCCGGGTCGTAGGTGGCCCAGACCGCGCCGTGCTCGAGGGAGTGCACCGCGTTCTCTTTCGGCACGGCCCGGTCGTAGGCCCCGCAGTCCAGCCAGACGGGACTGTGCGGGCCGCCGGTCGGCGGGGATTGCGGGTAGGTGACGGAGGTCGTGACGTGGCTCGGTTCATTGAAGTACGTCTCCAGCCCGACGATCGGGGTCGCCTCGGTCGTGGCACCGGAAGAGCCGCCCGAGGGTGCGCCCGGCGTCTCCGTGCCACCGACTCCGGTGGCACCGACTCCGGTGCCACCGACTCCGGTGGCTCCGGCTCCGGTGGTGCCGGCCGGCTCTCCCGGCGCGCTCGCGGGGGCGAGCACCGACGAGACGAGCAGGGCGCTCACGCCCACGGCGCCGAGCACGCCCAGGGCGAGTCCGAACCGACGGTTCCAGGCCAGGCGCCTCCGTTCGTGGGGCGAGCGCGGGGCATCCGTCGCATCGACGATGGGCGCACCGACGTCGCCCGGCGAACCATCATCAACGGGCACGGGAGGCTTTCATCATGATCGCGATTCTACGCAGCCCGCGTGGGCCTGGTGCCCGGAGGCGCCTGGCCTGCGCCCGTCCTGCGTCCGGCCTGCGCCGGGCACGCGGCGGCCGCATCTGGTGACCCCGAGCACGCTTCGCTAGAGTTGGGATCGTGCTCGTTTTGATGTCGTGTCCGCGGTGTGATCGTCGCTGGCCGACCCCGGTAATCCCACACGACCTCGCGTTTCCGTAGATTTGCGCACAGCCGGCGCGTGCAGCCTTGGCCGCGCGGCGAGTGAGAAACGGCGCGACACCATGACGAAGGACACTCCATGAAAATTGCCGACACCATCCTCGACCTCATCGGCGACACCCCCCTGGTCAAACTGCACAAGGTGACCGACGGCGTCAGCGCCACCGTGCTCGTCAAGCTCGAGTACCTCAACCCGGGCGGCTCGTCGAAGGACCGCATCGCGACGCGCATCATCGACGCCGCCGAGCGCGAGGGGCACCTGTTGCCCGGCGGCACCATCGTCGAGCCGACCTCGGGCAACACCGGCGTGGGGCTGGCGCTCGTCGCCCAGCAGCGCGGCTACCGGTGCGTGTTCGTGCTGCCCGACAAGGTAGGCGAGGACAAGCGCAACGTGCTCACGGCGTACGGCGCCGAGATCGTGGTGACCCCGACATCCGTCGCCCCTGATCACCCCGACTCCTATTACAGCGTCTCGGACCGTCTGGCCCGTGAGATCCCGGGCGCATTCAAGCCCAACCAGTACGCGAACCCGAACGGGCCGCTCAGCCACTACGAGACGACCGGGCCAGAGATCTGGCGCGACACCGACGGCCGGGTGACCCACTTCGTCGCGGGCGTCGGAACCGGCGGCACCATCACCGGCACCGGCCGCTACCTGCGCGAGGTGTCGGGCGACACCGTGCGCATCATCGGCGCGGACCCCGAGGGCTCGGTCTACTCCGGCGGCACCGGCCGGCCGTACCTGGTCGAGGGTGTGGGCGAGGACTTCTGGCCCGCCGCCTACGACCCGTCCGTGGTGCACGAGGTGATCGCCGTCTCCGACGCCGAGTCGTTCG
The DNA here is from genome assembly GCF_004403275.1 of Cryobacterium sp. TMT4-10. NCBI lineage: Bacteria > Bacillati > Actinomycetota > Actinomycetes > Micrococcales > Microbacteriaceae > Cryobacterium > Cryobacterium sp. TMT4-10. The sequence continues at coordinate 37,723 of NZ_SOGU01000049.1, read as the reverse complement.
CGATGACCCGCCGGCTTGCCCTCGAGGAGGGCATCCTGGTCGGCGGATCGAGCGGCATGGCCGTCGTCGCCGCCCTCCGCGCGGCGACGACCCTCAGCGCGGACGACACGATCGTGGTGCTTCTGCCCGACGGCGGCCGCGGCTACCTCGGCAAGATCTTCAACGACGGCTGGATGCGCAGCTACGGTTTCACCAACGCCCCGGCCGGGAACACGGTCGCCGACCTGCTCGAATCCAAGACCGGCACGCTGCCGCCCTTCGTGTACGTGCACCCGAGCGCGACCGTGCGCGACGCCATCGGCGTGATGACCGAGTCCAGTGTGTCCCGGGTGCTGGTCCTCACCGCCAAACCGCCCGTCGTGATGGGGGAGGTCGTCGGCGCGATCGACGAACGCCGCCTGATGGAGCTGGTCTTCTCCGGCGAGGCGCAGCTGGCCGATCGCGTGGGCGAGTTCGTGGCCGACTCCCTGCCTCTGATCGGCGTGAACGAGCCGGTCGCCACCGCGCGGGCCGCCTTCACCGGACACGATGCGCTGCTCGTCACCGACGGCGGCAAGCCCCTGGGCGTCATCACCCGCCACGACCTGCTCACCTACCTGAGCGTGTAAACAGGCACACAACCGTCAGACACATGACAGTCAGACAAACGAACAGCATGAATAAGGAAGACCCAATGGCTCGCACCCCCAACTTCGACACCATCGCCATCCATGCCGGGCAGGAATTCGACCCGACGACCGGCGCCGTGATCCCGCCCATCTACCAGACCTCCACGTATGTGCAGGAGAGCATCGGGCACCTTCGGGGCGGCTACGAATACAGCCGCGGCGGCAACCCGACCCGTACCGTGCTGGAGACCCTGCTGGCCGCGCTCGAGGGCGGCAAGCACGGACTGTCCTTCGCCAGCGGGCTCGCCGCGGAGGACACCATCCTGCGCGCGCTCCTGGCTCCGGGCGACCACATCGTGCTCGGCAACGACGTCTACGGCGGCACCCACCGCCTGATCAACCGGGTGCACGGCGCCTGGGGCATCCTCCATTCGACCGTGGAGATGAGCGACCTCGCCGCCGTCGAAGAGGCCATCATTCCGGGCGAGACGAAGATCCTCTGGGTGGAGACGCCCAGCAACCCGCTGATGAAGATCAGCGACATCACCGCGCTGGCCGAGATCGGGCACCGCTACGGCGTGACCGTGATCGTGGACAACACGTTCGCCTCGCCCGCGCTGCAGCATCCGTTGGCCTTCGGCGCCGACGTCGTCGTGCACTCGACCACCAAGTACCTCGGCGGCCACTCCGACGTGCTCGGCGGCGCCCTGATCATCAACGACGACGAGCTCGCCGAGAAAGCGCAGTTCCTGCAGTTCGCCGCCGGCCCGGTGTCGGCCCCGATGGATGCCTGGCTCACCGTGCGCGGAATCAAGACCCTCTCGGTGCGGATGGACCGCCACTGCAGCAACGCCCAGGCCATCGCCGAACACCTGCAGGCTCACCCGGCGATCGACCGGGTCTACTACCCGGGCCTGCCCGGCCACCCCGGCCACGAGCTGGCGAAGAAGCAGATGAGCGGCTTCGGCGGGATGCTGTCGATCGCGTTCGCGGGCGGCGCGGCCGCGGCCCGAACGTTCGCCGAGTCCACCCACCTCTTCCAGCTGGCCGAATCCCTCGGCGGGGTCGAGTCGCTGGTCAACTACCCCTCGGAGATGACGCACGCATCCGTCCGCGGCACCGAGCTGGAGGTGGCGGACAACATCATCCGTCTCTCCGTCGGTATCGAAGACGTCGCCGACCTCATCGACGACATCGACGGGGCCCTCGCCGCACTCTGATCCGGCAGCTGTTGGCGGCCGCCGGCAACGTTGGCGGCCGTCTGTTCTTGAGTCTGCATGCTCGCTGCTGAATCCCTGATCGCCTTGCATGCCGCTGATGGCATTGACCCGCTTTGCCTGTGCTGCCGCGGGCCAGGCCCGTCTCGGCGGTCCATGTGACTGTCACATCGGAGTCACTTGAAACCCCGCCGGACGTGCATACTGGATGTGCGATCACAATTGTGACCGTGCACATGTGAACAAGGTCGTTACGTGACAGGCAAGCCACCCAAAGTGCGCGCCCCCAGCATCAGAGACGTCGCACGTCTCGCCGGGGTGTCCCACCAGACTGTGTCACGCGTGCTCAACAACCACCCCAGTCTCCGTGACTCGACCCGGGCGAAGGTGCTGCAGGTCATGGAAGACCTGCAGTACCAGCCGAACCGGGCCGCGCGGGCCCTGTCCCGCGGCCGTTCCCGCACGATCGGCATCCTGACCGCCCAGAGTTCCGAGTACGGTCCGGCCAGCAGTATCGCCGCGATCCAGGAGGCGGCGCAGGAGGCCGGCTACTACGTGAACACGGCCAACCTGGCCGCCGACGACCACGAGTCGATCGAAGCGGCCCTGGTGCAGTTGATGCTCCAGGGGATCGAGGGTCTGGTCGTGATCGCGCCCCAGGTGCGGGTCTTCGACGTTCTCGAGCAGCTGTCGATCACGGTTCCCTACGTGTCGCTGCAATCGGGGGGCCGTCAAGACGGCCACGCCCTGTCCGTCGACCAGATTGCGGGCGCGCGGCTGGCGACCCGGCACCTGATCGACCTGGGCCACCGGCGCATCTACCACCTCGCCGGCCCGCAGGACTGGATCGAGGCCGAAGCGCGGATGCGCGGGTTCCTCGATGAGATGGGCGCCATGGATGTGCCGACCACAGCGCCGATCCTCGGCGACTGGACCGCGGACTTCGGCTACTACGCCGGACGCGAGTTGTTCGGGCGCCTGGATTTCACGGCGATCTTCTCCTCGAACGACCAGATGGCCCTCGGTCTGATGCATGCGGCGCGCGACGCCGGCCTCGAACTTCCGCGGGATGTCAGCATCGTTGGCTTCGACGACATCCCCGAAGCGGCTCATTTCTGGCCCCCGCTGACGACCGTGCGCCAGGACTTCGCCGAACTGGGCCGACGCTGCGTCGCCGCCCTGCTCGAAGACCTGGCGGGCCACGAACCCGTGGCCGAACAGTCGATCATGCCCCGGTTCATCGTGCGCGCGTCGACGGCCCCGCCCGTCCGGTAACTCCCGCGTAACTCCGGCCCGCCCCGGCCGCCCCTCTCCGCGCCCGTCGGAAACGGTTGAATATCGGCCCCAGGTTGGGACTTGACAACTGCGCCATGGGGAGAGCTAACATGAGACAGGCAAATGTGACCGTTCACATTTGACCGGCACATGACCGGGAGAACGACTCCGGCACGAGCACCACCAGCGAGACGAAGGAGTCGATTCCGTGGGAATCACCGAGCAGCCGGATGCGCATGCAGACGTCAATTCATACGTCATCGGGATCGACTACGGAACCCTCTCCGGCCGCGCGGTCGTCGTTCGCGTCTCCGACGGCGTCGAGCTCGGTTCCGCCGTCCTGGACTACCCGCACGCCGTGATGGACACGACCCTCGCCGCCACGGGCGCCGCCCTGCCGCCGGAGTGGGCCCTGCAGGTTCCGCAGGACTACGTGGACGTGCTCAAGAGCGCCGTCCCCGCCGCCGTCGCGAACGCGGGCATCGACCCGGCCCGCGTCATCGGTGTCGGCACCGACTTCACGGCCTGCACCATGGTTCCCGTCCTCGCCGACGGCACCCCCCTCAACGAGCTGCCGGAATACGCCGACCGCCCGCACGCCTACGTGAAGCTGTGGAAGCACCACGCCGCGCAGCGCCAGGCCGACCGCATCAACGAGCTCGCCGCCGAACGCGGCGAGAGCTGGCTGCCGCGCTACGGCGGGCTGATCTCGAGCGAGTGGGAATTCGCCAAGGGCCTGCAACTGCTGGAGGAAGACCCCGAGCTGTACGACCGGATGGACCACTGGGTCGAAGCCGCCGACTGGATCGTCTGGCAGCTCACCGGCCAGTACGTGCGGAACGCGTGCACCGCCGGTTACAAGGGCATTCTGCAGGATGACGCGTACCCCGGCGAGGATTTCCTCGCCGCGCTGAACCCCGGGTTCACGCGGTTCGCCACCGACAAGGTGGCGCACGAGATCGGCCAGCTCGGCGCATCCGCCGGCACCCTCTCCGCCGAGGCCGCAGCCTGGACCGGCCTGCCGGAGGGCATCGCCGTCGCCGTCGGCAACGTCGACGCGCACGTTACCGGTCCGGCCGCCCAAGCCGTCCTGCCCGGCCAGATGGTGGCCATCATGGGCACCTCGACCTGCCACGTGATGAACTCCGACCACCTCGCCGAGGTGCCCGGTATGTGCGGCGTCGTCGACGGCGGCATCGTCTCCGGGCTCTACGGTTACGAGGCCGGCCAGTCCGGGGTCGGCGACATCTTCGCCTGGTACGTGAACAACCAGGTTCCCGCCCGGTACTTCACGGAGGCGGCCGCCGCGGGCCTGAGCGTGCACCAGTACCTGACCGAACTGATCAAGGACCAGCCCGTCGGCGGCCACGGACTGATCGCCCTCGACTGGCACAGCGGCAACCGCTCGGTGCTGGTCGACCACGAACTCTCCGGCCTGGTTCTCGGCATGACGCTGACCACCCGCACCGAGGAGATCTACCGGGCACTGCTCGAGTCCACCGCCTTCGGCACCCGCACGATCGTCGAGACGTTCAACTCGAGCGGCGTCCCCGTCACCGAGTTCATCGTCGCGGGAGGCCTGCTCAAGAACGCTTTCCTGATGCAGACCTACAGCGACATCCTGCGCCTGCCGATCTCCACGATCGCCAGCGAGCAGGGCCCGGCGCTGGGCTCGGCGATCCACGCGGCCGTCGCCGCGGGCGCCTATCCCGATGTGCGCGCGGCCGGCCAGGCCATGGGCAAGCTCAACAAGAACGTGTACACGCCCAACGAAGAGTCGGCCGCGGCGTACGACAAGCTGTTCGCCGAGTACTCGCTCCTGCACGACTACTTCGGTCGCGGCACGAACGACGTCATGCACCGACTCAAGGCCCTCAAGCGTGACGCCGGCGCCTCGCTGGAAACCTCGGCGGTCTCCGCATGAGCTCCTTCGGCCCCCGGATCGAGGTTGCCATCGCACGGGTCCGCGACGAGATCGCGCGCCTGCACACCGAGCTGACCAGCAACGGGCTCGTGGTCTGGACGGGCGGAAACGTGTCCGGCCGTGTCCCGGGCGCTGACCTGTTCGTGATCAAGCCCAGCGGCGTCGACTACGCCGATCTCGCACCGGAGAACATGATCGTCTGCGACCTCGACGGCAACGTCATCCCCGACACCCCCGGGTCTGACCGTGCGCCGTCCAGCGACACGGCCGCGCACGCCTACGTGTACCGCAACATGCCGGACGTCGGCGGCGTCGTGCACACCCATTCCACCTACGCCACGGCCTGGGCGGCGCGCGGCGAGGAGATCCCCTGCGTGATCACGGCCATGGCGGACGAATTCGGCGGCCCGATCCCGGTGGGACGCTTCGCCATCATCGGCGACGACACCATCGGCCGCGGCATCGTCGAGGCGCTGACCGGTCACCGGTCCCGGGCCGTGTTGATGCAGAATCACGGGCCGTTCACCATCGGCAAGGACGCCCGCGACGCGGTCAAAGCCGCCGTGATGGTCGAAGACGTCGCCCGCACCGTGCACCTCGCCCGCCTCGGCGGGGAACTCATCCCCATCCCCCAAGAGGCGATCGATTCCCTCTTCAACCGCTATCAGAACGTTTACGGTCAAGCACCGCAAGGAGCACTCACGTAATGGCTACTCTCACCGACACCCTCGACACCTACGAGGTCTGGTTCCTCACCGGCAGTCAGAACCTCTACGGCGAGGAGACCCTGCGGCAGGTCGCCGAGCAGTCCCGGGCCATCGCCGACGCCCTGAACGCCTCGAGCGACATCCCGGTTCGCGTCGTGTGGAAGCCGGTCCTGAAAGACTCCGACTCCATCCGCCGCGCCGCCCTGGACGCGAACTCGGACGACAGCGTGATCGGCCTGATCGCGTGGATGCACACGTTCTCGCCGGCGAAGATGTGGATCGCGGGCCTGGACGCACTGGCCAAGCCGCTGCTGCACCTGCACACCCAGGCGAACGTGGAACTGCCCTGGAGCGAGATCGACTTCGACTTCATGAACCTGAACCAGGCCGCGCACGGCGACCGGGAGTTCGGTTACATCCAGACCCGGCTCGGCGTGTCGCGCAAGACCGTCGTGGGCCACGTGTCCAACCCGGTCGTCACCGGGAGCATCGGCACCTGGACCCGTGCCGCCGCCGGCTGGGCCGCGAGCCGCACCATGAAACTGGCCCGCTTCGGCGACAACATGCGCTACGTCGCAGTGACCGAGGGCGACAAGACCGAGGCCGAACTGCGCTTCGGGGTGCAGGTGAACACCTGGCCGGTGAACGAACTCGCCGAGGCCGTGCACGCGGTGACGGATGCCGCGATCGACACCCTCGTCGCCGAATACGAGGACCTCTACGACGTGGTCCCCGAACTGCGCGCCGGCGGCGACCGCCACGAGTCCCTCCGGTACGGCGCGGCGATCGAGCTCGGCCTCAAGGGATTCCTGGAAGCCGGCGGCTTCAGCGCCTTCACCACGAACTTCGAAGACCTCGGCGCACTCAAGCAGCTGCCCGGCCTGGCCGTGCAGCGCCTGATGGCCCAGGGATACGGTTTCGGTGCCGAGGGCGACTGGAAAACGGCCGTCCTGGTGCGCGTCGCCAACGTGATGGGGTCCGGCCTTCCCGGCGGCGCGAGCCTGATGGAGGACTACACCTACGATCTCGCTCCCGGCGCGGAGCTCATCCTCGGAGCCCACATGCTCGAGGTCAACCCCGCACTCTCCGCCGCGAAGCCGACGCTGGAGATCCACCCGCTCGGCATCGGCGGCCGCGAAGACCCCGTGCGCCTCGTCTTCAACGCGGCCCCCGGCCCGGCCGTGGTGGTCGCCATGAGCGATATGCGCGACCGGTTCCGCCTGACCGCGAACGTGGTCGAGGTGGTCGAGCCGCCCCAGGCGCTGCCGAAGCTTCCGGTCGGCCGCGCGGTGTGGCGCCCGGAACCGGACTTCGCCACCTCCGCTGCGGCCTGGCTCACGGCCGGCGCCGCCCACCACACCGTGATGTCGACAGCCGTCGGCATCGAGGTGTTCCAGGATTTCGCCGAGATCGCTCGCACCGAGCTTCTCGTGATCGATAAGACCACCACCCTGCGTGATTTCACGCGCGAGGTGCGTTGGAACCAGGCCTACTACCGACTGGCACAGGGCCTGTAGTCACAGCACCACCGCACCACAGCACCACTACGCACCATCGCACCACCAGAAGTCCCCCTCCGGATTCACCTGCAATCAAAGCTGATAACAGAAACACGAAAGGTACTTACGTGAAGACAAAGAAGGTCCTCGTTGGCATCGCAGCCATCGGACTCGCACTCTCCCTCGCCGCCTGCTCCGGCGGAACCCGCGGCGGAACCACCGCGGATGACTCGGCCGGTTCCAGCAAAGGCGCCCTCGTCGGCGTTGCCATGCCGACCAAGACCAGCGAGCGCTGGATCAAGGACGGCGACGCCGTCAAGGCCTCGCTCGAGAAGCTCGGCTACAAGGTCGACCTGGAATATGCAGACGACAAGATCCCGCAGCAGGTGCAGCAGATCAGCAACATGCTGACCAAGGGCGCCAAGGTTCTCATCATCGCGTCGATCGACGGCACGGCGCTCAGTGACCAGCTCGACGAGGCCGGCAAGGCCGGCGTCAAGGTCATCGCGTACGACCGCCTGATCAACGGCAACAAGAACGTCGACTACTACACGACCTTCGACAACAACGAGGTCGGTGTGCAGCAGGCCACGAGCCTTCTGACCGGCCTGGGCGTTCTGGACAAGGACGGCAAGGAAACCGGCGCGACCGGCCCGTTCAACGTCGAGCTGTTCGGCGGAAGCCCCGACGACAACAACGCGACCTTCTTCTTCAATGGCGCGATGGACACCCTGCAGCCGTACATCGACAAGGGCGTGCTCGTGGTCAAGAGCGGCCAGGTCGGCTTCACCCAGGTTGCCACGCTGCGTTGGGACCCGGCGACGGCCCAGAAGCGGATGCAGAACCTCATCGCCAGCACGTACTCCGACGGCAGCAAGGTTGACGCTGTCCTGTCCCCGTACGACGGGCTCTCCATCGGCATCATCTCGGCTCTGACCAGCTCGGGATACGCCACCGACGCCCTGCCGATCGTCACCGGTCAGGACGCCGAGGCTGCATCGGTCAAGTCCATGATCGCCGGCCAGCAGTACTCCACCATCTACAAGGACACGCGCCAGCTGGGCGACGAGGCCGTGAAGATGGCTGACGACCTGCTCAACGGTCGCACCCCCGAGGTCAACGACACCACGAGCTACGACAACAAGGTGAAGGTCGTCCCGACCTTCCTCTTCGCGCCGCAGGTCGTCACGAAGGACAACTACAAGGAACTCCTCGTCGACACGGGTTACTACACCGAGGCAGACCTCAAGTAAGCAGGTCTCTCTCCCGGCAGTGGCGGCGGAGACGCCGCCACTGCCTCCCCCCTCTTTCCTCCTCACCGCACGGAAGAAGAAGTAACGGTGACCACAAATATTCTTGAGATGCGCAGCATCACGAAGACCTTCCCCGGAGTCAAAGCCCTCCAGGATGTGTCGCTCGAGGTGCAGCGAGGACACATTCACGCAATCTGCGGTGAGAATGGCGCAGGAAAATCCACCCTGATGAAGGTGCTGTCGGGTGTCTACCCGGCCGGCACCTACGACGGCGAGATCGTCTTCGAAAACGAGACGGTCGCCTTCAAATCCATCAACGAATCCGAAGCCACCGGAGTCGTCATCATCCACCAGGAACTCGCGCTCAGCCCGTACCTGTCCATCGCCGAGAACATCTTTCTCGGCAATGAGCAGCAGACCAACGGCTGGATCGACTGGAACAAGACCAACCTCGAGGCGGCGAAGCTGCTGGCCCGGGTCGGTCTCAAGGACAATCCCATCACCAAGGTGCGCGACATCGGCGTCGGCAAGCAGCAACTCGTGGAAATCGCCAAGGCGCTGTCGAAGGAGGTCAAGCTCCTCATTCTGGACGAGCCCACCGCCGCCCTCAACGACGAGGACTCGGCCAACCTGCTCGACCTGATGAAGCACCTCAAGGGCCAGGGCATCACCTCGATCATGATCAGCCACAAGCTGAACGAGATCAAGGCGGTCGCAGACGAGGTCACGATCATCCGTGACGGCAAGCTGATCGAAACCCTCGACATGCACACCGATGACATTTCGGAAGAGCGGATCATCAAGGGCATGGTCGGCCGCGACCTCGGCAGCCGCTACCCGGACCACGTGCCCCGCATCGGCGAAGAACTGCTGCGAGTCGCGGACTGGAACGTCTACCACCCCCTCGACCACCAGCGCCAGGTCGTCAAGAGTGCCAACATCACGGTCAGGGCCGGCGAAATCGTCGGAATCGCCGGGCTGATGGGCGCCGGGCGCACCGAACTGGCGATGAGCGTTTTCGGCCACAGCTACGGTCACAACATCTCGGGCAGGGTCTTCAAGAACGGCGTCGAGGTCAACACCAGCACGGTGACGGCCGCGATCGACAACGGTCTCGCCTACGCGACCGAAGACCGCAAACGCTACGGCCTCAACCTGATCGAGGACATCAAGCGCAATATCTCCCTCGTCTCCCTGAAGAAGATCGCCCGTAACGGCTGGGTGGACTCCAACAAGGAGGCGGTCATCGCCGAGGGCTACCGCAAGAGCATGAACATCAAGGCCCCCAACGTGGAAGCCCTGACCGGAAAACTCTCCGGCGGCAACCAGCAGAAGGTCGTGCTGTCCAAGTGGATGTTCTCCGACCCGGATGTCCTCATCCTCGACGAGCCCACCCGCGGCATCGACGTGGGAGCCAAGTACGAGATCTACGGCATCATCAACAAACTCGCCGATGAAGGCAAGGGCGTGATCGTCATCTCGTCCGAGTTGCCCGAACTGATCGGGATCTGCGATCGCATCTACACGATCTTCGAGGGCCGCATCACGGCCGACGTTCCTCGTGGCCAGGCCACGGCCGAATACCTTATGCAACACATGACTCAGGAAAGGGCGAAGGACAACCGATGAGCGCGTTCAAAACCGCACTAAACTACCTCGGCGGCCAGCTACGGCAAATTGGCTTGATCATTGCGCTGATCGCGATCACCATCTTCTTCCAGGTGGCGACCAGCGGCATCACTCTCAAGCCCATCAACGTCTCCAACCTGATCGTCCAGAACAGCTACATCCTGATCCTGGCCGTCGGCATGGTGATGATCATCATCGCCGGCCACATCGACCTGTCGGTCGGATCCGTGGTTGCCTTCACCGGGGCCATGGCGGGAGTGATGATCACCCAGTGGAACGTGCCGTGGTGGGCCGCCATCATCCTGTGCCTCGTGCTGGGAGCGGCGGTCGGCATGTGGCAGGGATTCTGGATCGCGTACTTCGGCATACCGGCCTTCATCGTCACCCTGGCCGGCATGCTCACGTTCCGCGGTCTGACCCAGATCGCACTGCAGAACCAGCAGATCTCGCCCTTCCCGGATGAGTTCCGTGCGCTCGGCAGCGGGTTTCTGCCCGACCTGGGCGGCGGAACGAGCGTGCTCGAACCGCTGACGGTCGCCATCGGCGTGCTGGCGACGGCGCTGCTCGTGCTCCAGGGCGTGCGCTCGCGCATCGCCCGCAAGAAGTACGACGTCGAGGACGAGCCGTTCGCCTGGTTCCTGGTCAAGCTGGTCTTCACCGCCGCGATCATCCTTTACATCACGTACCTGCTGGCCAGCTACCGGGGCACCCCGATCGTGCTCGTCGTGCTGGGCATCCTGACCGTCGTGTATGCGGCAGTCATGGCGAACAGCGTCTTCGGCCGCCACGTCTACGCCATCGGCGGCAACCTCAACGCCGCCGCGTTGTCGGGCGTCAAGACCAAGCGGGTCACGTTCCTGCTGTTCGTCAACATGGGCATGATCGCGGCCCTCGCCGGACTCATCTTCACCGCTCAGCTCAACCTCGCCAACCCGAAGGCCGGTGACGGTTTCGAGCTCGACGCCATCGCGGCCGTCTTCATCGGCGGCGCCGCGGTCACGGGAGGCATCGGCACCGTGACGGGGGCCATCATCGGTGGTCTGATCATCGGGCTCCTGAACAACGGCATGTCCATCCTCGGCGTGGGAACCGAGTACCAGCAGCTGATCAAGGGCCTGGTGCTCCTGGCCGCAGTCGCATTCGACGTCTACAACAAGCGCCGCTCCGGCGGTCGCTGACCCACCGCAATACCGCGAGCACGAACAGTCAGACCCGGAAGGGCCGGCTCCCATGCAGGGGGCCGGCCCTTTCGCCGTCCGTGGCCGGGTGCGAGCGGCGCGCAAGATCCCGCGGCGCAGGTTCGGGTCGCCGGCGCACGTTCGAACCTGCGCCGGCGAGCACAGGTTGCGCCGCCGTCCACGGGCGCGGGCACCGGCACCGCCAGGGGGTCATTCATCCACAGGCGCCATTCCCGTGGGTTATCCACGGATGCTGCGCCGTGACCCTGCGCGGCAGCCGGCGGCTCCCAGAGTGAGGCATGACCCGACTTCTGGACATCGTCACCGCCGGCCACGCCGAGCTCATCCCCTACTCCGCCCTCCGGGAAGCCGGCTTCACCTCACGTGCGGTGGGTGCGCTCACCCGCGCGGGGGAGTTGGTGCGCACGCGCCGCGGCATCTATGTGCGCGGTGAGGTGTGGCGAACGGCGGATCCCGACCAGCGGTACCGCCTGTTCGTGCTCTCGGCGGCCGCGACCGCGGAACGGCCGCTCGTGCTCTCCCACCTGTCCGCGGCGGTCGTGCACGGGCTGCCGATCATCGGAGCGTGGCCCCGCACGGTGCACACGATGGATCCGGGCGCCACGGGAGGCAGCACGGCCCGGTTCACCACCAGCCACCGCGGTGCCCCGATCCCGGACACGGTGGTGAGGGACGGCATCGCGGTGACCTCGCTGGCGCGCACTCTGGTCGACGTCGCGGCCGGCACGAGCTTCCTGGCGGGTGTCACGATGATCGACCACGCGCTGCGGGTGGAGCAGGAGCGGGTCGCGGATGAGGCGCTCCGCGGCATCCGTGGGCAGCCCGCCCTGAACAAGACGGACCTGTTCGACGAGCTGGCCGCGGTGAACCCGCGGTGCGGGGCCCGCCAGGCGGGGCAGGCCATCAGATTCGGCAACGGCCTCGCGGCCAACGCCGGAGAATCGCTCAGCCGGGTGCGGATGTTCCAGCTGGGGTTCGAGGTCCCTGAACTTCAGGCCTGCTTCGCCAACGTGCAGGGACACGACTACTGGGTCGACTTCTACTGGCGGCGCATCCGCAAAATCGGCGAGTTCGACGGCAAGCTGAAATATACGCGCGGCGCGGTCCTGGGGGATCGGGACCCCGGCCACGTCGTATGGGCCGAGAAACGCCGTGAGGATGCGCTGCGCTTCCACGTGCGGAGTTTCGACCGCTGGGACTGGGCGACGGTGCTGTCGCCGCAACGCTTCCACCGGTTCCTCACGGAGCGGGGGATGCCGAGAGCCTGACGTTTGCGGCAGCCGTCCCGCTCGCGGCGCAGGTTCGGTTCGCCGGCGCAGGTTCGAACCTGCTCCGGCGGCCACAGGGTGCGCCGCGAGGCTCGGTCCGCCGCGCGGGCCCCGACGCGCGGGCCGGGGCCTTCGGCCGACGCGCTCCGACACGCCGCCGGAGTTTCCACAGGCTCCAGTTCGGGGGGCCCGCCGCCTGTGGATAACTTCGGCGTTCTCCGCGTAATGTGGGGCCACTCGCATCCGTCGGGCTGTGTACAACCGGTGGAATGTCGGTGGATAACTACATACTTGTAACTACTGCATGTAGTGGCCGTTCCCATTTCGCATCACTAGATGTAGTATTGAACTTCAACACAGCACGCCTTGAAGTTCAGATTTCACAATGAAAACCGATTTTAAGCACTGAGTTCGACACTGAGTTTGATACTGAGTTTGAATACTGATCCCTGAACGACGAGAAAGGCACTCCCATGGCTATCACGGTCTACACCAAGCCCTCCTGCGTGCAGTGCACCGCGACCTATCGCGCTCTGGACAACAAGGGAATTGAATACGAAATCCTCGACCTCTCGGTCGACGAAAACGCCCTGGAAGCCGTCAAGGCCCTCGGCTACCTGCAGGCCCCCGTCGTCATCACCGACGAGGACCACTGGTCGGGCTTCCGCCCCGACAAGATCAACGAACTCGCGCAGCGCCTCGCGTAGCAGCACCGCCCCGGCCGCCGGCCCACTCGTCGTTTTCGCAGGGATTTCCGCACCGGGTGGTGTGCGCGCCAGCTTCTCAGATTCACACACAGGGGGTGTTCTATGACCGATATCGTCTACTTCTCGAGCACATCGGGAAATACGCAACGCTTCGTCGAGAAGCTCGGGCGCCCCGCCGCGCGCATCCCGCTGTACGCGCGAGACGAACCGCTGGTGGTCGACGAGCCCTATGTCCTGGTCGTGCCGACGTATGGCGGCGGTGAGACCAAGGGAGCCGTGCCCAAGCAGGTGATCCGGTTCCTCAACGACGAGCACAACCGCTCGCTCATCCGCGGCGTCATCGGCGCGGGAAACACGAATTTCGGCGAGGCCTTCTGCGTCGCGGGCGACATCATCGCCGCGAAGTGCAAGGTCCCGCACATGTATCGATTTGAAGTACTCGGAACTCCGGATGATGTGCGCATCGTCCACGACGGATTGGAAGAATTTTGGAAGCAACAGCCGTGAAGACGATGACTCACCCGGCAGCCGGCCTGGCGATGGATTACCACTCGCTCAACGCCATGCTCAACCTGTACGGCCCGAACGGGGAGATCCAGTTCGAGAAGGACCGTGAGGCCGCCCGCGAGTTCTTCCTGCAGCACGTCAACCAGAACACGGTGTTCTTCCACACCCTGCGTGAGCGTCTCGACTACCTGGTCGAGAAGGAGTACTACGAGCAGGCCGTGCTCGACCAGTACTCGTTCGACTTCATCACCAGCCTCAACCAGCTGGCGTACTCGAAGAAGTTCCGTTTCCAGACCTTCCTCGGCGCGTTCAAGTACTACACCTCCTACACGCTGAAGACCTTCGATGGGAAGCGTTACCTCGAGCGTTTCGAAGACCGCGTCGTGATGACCGCGCTGGGCCTGGCCCAGGGCGACGAGCAGCTCGCGATCTCCCTCGTCGAGGAGATCATCGCCGGCCGCTTCCAGCCGGCCACCCCCACCTTCCTGAACTCCGGCAAGGCGCAGCGCGGCGAGCTCGTCTCCTGCTTCCTGCTCCGGATCGAAGACAACATGGAGTCGATCTCGCGCGGCATCAACTCGTCGCTGCAGTTGTCGAAGCGTGGCGGCGGCGTCGCGTTGCTGCTCAGCAACATCCGTGAGTCCGGGGCTCCGATCAAGCAGATCGAGAACCAGTCCAGCGGCATCATCCCCGTGATGAAGCTGCTCGAAGACTCCTTCAGCTACGCCAATCAGCTCGGCGCACGCCAGGGAGCCGGCGCCGTGTACCTGCACGCGCACCACCCCGACATCATGCGCTTCCTCGACACCAAGCGCGAGAACGCGGACGAGAAGGTGCGGATCAAGACGCTGTCCCTCGGCGTCGTCGTGCCCGACATCACGTTCGAGCTGGCGAAGAAGGACGAGGACATGTACCTGTTCTCGCCCTACGACGTCGAGCGCGTCTACGGGGTGCCGTTCGCCGACATCTCCGTCAGCGAGAAGTACCACGAGATGGTCGACGACCCGCGCATCAAGAAGTCGAAGATGAAGGCCCGCGACTTCTTCCAGACGCTCGCCGAGATCCAGTTCGAGTCCGGCTACCCGTACATCATGTTCGAGGACACCGTCAACGCGGCGAACCCGATCAAGGGTCGCATCAACATGTCGAACCTGTGCTCGGAGATCCTCCAGGTCAACACCCCAACCACGTACAACGAGGACCTGTCGTACGACAAGATCGGCAAGGACATCTCCTGCAACCTCGGGTCGATGAACATCGCCCTGTCGATGGACTCGCCCGACTTCGGTAAGACCGTCGAGACCGCCATCCGTGGCCTCAACGCGGTCTCCGAGCAGAGCCACATCTCCTCGGTGCGGTCGATCGAAGACGGCAACGACAAGTCGCACGCCATCGGCCTGGGCCAGATGAACCTGCACGGCTACCTTGCCCGCGAGCGGGTGTACTACGGCAGCGAAGAGGGGATCGACTTCACCAACATCTACTTCTACACGGTGCTGTTCCACGCCCTCCGCGCCTCGAACAAGCTGGCCGTCGAACGCGGCCACGCCTTCGACGGATTCGAAGACTCGACCTACGCCTCCGGTGCCTTCTTCGACAAGTACACCGACCAGGTGTGGGCGCCGGCGACGACCCGGGTCGTCGAGCTGTTCGAGGCCTCGAGCGTCAGCATCCCGACCCAGGCGGACTGGGCCGAGCTGAAGGCATCCGTCATGGCGCACGGCATCTACAACCAGAACCTGCAGGCCGTGCCGCCGACCGGGTCGATCTCGTACATCAACAACTCGACCTCGTCGATCCACCCGATCGCCTCGAAGATCGAGATCCGCAAGGAAGGCAAGCTCGGCCGCGTGTACTACCCGGCGCCGTTCCTGACCAACGACAACCTGGACTTCTACCAGGACGCCTACGAAATCGGCGCCGAGAAGATCATCGACACCTACGCGGCGGCCACCCAGCACGTCGACCAGGGCCTCTCGCTGACGCTGTTCTTCAAGGACACCGCCACCACCCGCGACATCAACAAGGCGCAGATCTACGCGTGGCGCAAGGGTATCAAGACGATTTACTACATCCGTCTGCGCCAGCTCGCCCTCGAAGGTACCGAGGTTGATGGCTGCGTTTCATGCATGCTTTGAGTGAGTTTGCTGTGAGCGTCCTGACTGCTGAATCGACTCTGAACTGCCACCTAAGGAACAACCAATGATTGACAAGCTCAAGCTCGTCTCCCACGTTGACGCGATCAACTGGAACAAGATCGAAGACGAAAAAGACGTCGAGGTGTGGAACCGCCTCGTCAACAACTTCTGGCTGCCCGAGAAGATCCCGCTCTCGAACGACGTGCAGTCCTGGGCCACGCTCACTCCGGTCGAGCAGCAGCTCACCATGCGCGTGTTCACGGGCCTCACCCTGCTCGACACGATTCAGGGCACCGTCGGCGCCGTCTCGCTGATCCCGGATGCGATCACGCCCCACGAAGAGGCCGTCTACACGAACATCGCGTTCATGGAGTCCGTGCACGCCAAGAGCTACTCGTCGATCTTCTCGACCCTGTGCTCGACGAAGGAGATCGACGAGGCGTTCCGCTGGTCGACCGAGAACGTGAACCTTCAGAAGAAGGCCGCGATCGTCATGGACTACTACCAGGGCGACGACCCGCTCAAGCGCAAGGTCGCCTCGACCCTGCTTGAGTCGTTCCTCTTCTACTCGGGCTTCTACCTGCCGATGTACTGGTCCAGCCGCGCCAAGCTCACCAACACGGCCGACCTCATCCGTCTGATCATCCGGGATGAAGCCGTGCACGGCTATTACATCGGCTACAAGTACCAGAAGGGGCTCGAGACCGCCTCGCAGGAGCGTCGCGACGAGATGAAGGACTACACCTTCAACCTCGTCTACGAGCTCTACGAAAACGAGGTGCAGTACACGCAGGACCTCTACGATGAGGTCGGTCTGACCGAAGACGTCAAGAAGTTCCTGCACTACAACGCCAACAAGGCGCTGATGAACCTCGGCTACGAGGCCATGTTCCCCAAGAGCGTCACCGACGTGAACCCGGCCATCCTGTCGGCGCTCTCGCCGAACGCGGACGAGAACCACGACTTCTTCTCCGGGTCGGGCTCCTCGTACGTCATCGGCAAGGCCGTCAACACCGAAGACGCGGACTGGGACTTCTAAGCACAAGCCACACCAGCAGCCGGCCCACAAGAAGGCCGGGAACCCCGAGGGGTTCCCGGCCTTCTCACCGATGTCAGAGCGTGGGGCCAGACCTACGATGTGAGGCGGTCCCGTTCCGGGGCCGCCTCAGGGACCTTCCCTCCATCGGGGTCGGGCACAGTCGCACGCCCGCCTCCTCAACGTCACGGGACAGGAAAGATCATGGCCAAATTTCTTTTCGAAGCGAACTACGTGGGCCAGGGGCATCAAGGGCCTCATGCGCGAAGACGGAACGAAGCGCCGGGAGGCCCTCGTCGACGCCCTCAAATCGGTGGGCGGCTCGTTGGAATGCTTCTACTACGCCTTCGGTGACACCGATGTGCTGGACGTCCTGGACGTGCCGGACGATGCCAGCGTCGCCGCACTCTCTCTCATGATCAACGGCACCGGCAACGTGACCGTGAAGCTGAAGCCGCTCATGACGCCGGAGGATCTCGACCAGGCTGCGAAGAAGAGGCCGTCCTACCGGGCCCCCGGGCAGTAGGGCGGCGGTCAGTACACGGAGAAACGGATGGCCGGAAGCGCGGTGCGCTTCCGGCCATCCGTTGTTCTGCGGTGTTAGTTTCCGGCGTGAACGTCGGCGTCGGCGTCGGCACCGGTGTCGGTGTCAGGCCCGGCTGCGGCGTGCGCCTGGACCCGCTCGACGATCTTCTGGATCACGGTGCCGTAGTCGCCGTTCCGGGCGGCGGTTTCGATCGCCTGCGCGGCGGCCTCCTGCTGGTCGGCGGGCGCGTTCTTCAACGCGGCCAGGTCGGCCTGCAGGTCAGCCGGCAACTTCGAGAGCAGCGCCGGGTTGTCGGCGAGCTTGAGGGCCAGCTCCGTCGCCGAGGGGCCGGCAGCCTCGGCCGCCTCCTGATCGGTGCCCGATGCGGTGCCCGACGTGGTGCCCGATGCGGTGGCCGACGTTGTGCCCGTCGCGGTGCCCGACCTGGTCCCGAGGTCACCGCTCAGGGCGGCGCGCAGGGCGGCGGTCAGCGGGTGCTTCGGGTTGTCCCGCACGGCCTCGGCGATCTTCGTGATCTCCTCGCCGTATCCTCCCGCCAGGGCGGTGGTGCGCACGGTGTCCACGGCGGCCGCCCGGTCGGTTGCGCCGGAGGCGTCCTTGAGGGTGGTCAGGTCGGTCTGCAGGTTCGCCGGCAGGCTGTCGAAGAGCTCGGCGTGCGTGGAAATGGTGGCAGCCACCTTCTGGGCCTTAACGTTCCCGCTCTGCCCGTGGGAGAGGTCGCCGCGGAGCTCCATCGCGAGTGACGCGAGGAATGCGCCATTCGATGTGGCGGCGGCGTCCCCGCTGGTGCTCGCGCTGTGCTCGGCGCCGGGGCTGCGGGGAGCGGCGGTGGCGCCCTGGGCGCCGACCCCGAGGAGAGCGCCGGCGGTCAGCACGGAGGCTGCCCCGAGGGCGATGCGCTTGGTGCGGGAGGTGGCGGATGCCGGGTTGATCGTGTGCTTGTTCAAGGTGATTCCTTTCGATTGCGGCAGCCGGTCGGCGAAAAACCCGATCGACCGCTCGTAGTCATCGCCAGGAGTCTAGGCAGGTGGAGTGGGCGGCCGGTCCGTGCCGGCTGGGAATCCGGGCGGATGGCCTCCGCCGCCCGGCGGGCGTGTCACCGCAAGTTGTGCTGGCCGGTGTGAGGGCGTCTCTGAAGAAAATGCAGCCTGACCGGGGATCGAGCTCGTCGCGGCCCGGATCTTGCCGGGCCGGGCGCCCGGGTCCTGTGGAGCCGAGGCGCTCAGGGCGATTAAGCTCTGCGCGGAGAACGCGCGACGCTCAGGACCCGGGCAGCAGTCCCTGTTCGCGGCAGGGCTGGCCGCCGACCAGGTTGAGGCAGGACGCGAACGCCGCCGGGTACCCGAGCGCATCCGACGACCCGAACCACTTGTTGTAGAACACCCAGAAGTTCAGGTTGCCGTACGTGGAGCATCCGTCACCGTCGGAGCCCGGCTGGGCGAGCGCCGCGGGGTTCGGCTGGTATGGCGTGTAGTTGTAGAGGTTCGCGGTGGCCTGGTTGCGGATCTCGACCGGTGACGCCCCGCAGACGGCATCCGGGTTGTAGCTCACGTCGACGCTGCCCACCTGGTAGGTGCGGTCGGGCTCCTGGGTGTACTGCCGGAACTGCCAGGCCGCGCGGTAGACCTGGTTGAAGAACCCGAAGTACTGCGCGTCGCAGTCGGCGGTGTCGGGGCAGCCGTAGCCGGTGGCGCGCAGATAACCGGATGCCGTGGGCCGGGTCAGCAGGGACTGCTCCTTCTGCAGCAGCGCCAGCAGCACGCGCGGGCTGATGGTGCAGGCCTCCGCGACCTTCGCGATGATGCGGCTGGCCGGTTCCGCGGCGGCGCCCGGGTAGGCGGCGCAGTGCCCGGCGCCCTGAGCGGGCTGGGTCACGGTGCTCTCGCGGTACTCCCACAGGCAGGGGACTCCGTCGGATGCGGTGCAGTGCCGCTCCTCCAGGAAGTCCTGGATCTCGTTCGCGGTCATCGCGTCGGGGTTGAAGAAGTTGTAGTCGCTGATGATGGCGCCCGGGTCGAAGACCGCGGGGCCGGCGAGGGTCTCGATCTTGCGCACGGTTCCGCCCCAGAACAGCCCCACGCCCACCACGACCAGCGTGACGAGCGTGACCAGCGCGAGCAGTTTGCGACGTGGCGTCCGCAGGTACGTCATGGGGGAGACCTTACCGCCACGCGGCGGGAGAGTGCTGGGAAGGCCCGGCCAGGAGTAGCGTGGGGTCATGTCGGACCTACAGCCAGAACAGCCCCCGCTCCCTCCGAACAGCATCGTGGTCGGCCACGATGGGTCGGACTACGCCACCCATGCCCTGAGCGCCGCCCTCGAGATCGCCGGGCAGTTGCACGCGCCCGTCGTGGTGGTGCGCGCCTGGTCCATTGACACGGCCTCGCGGCCGGCCAACTGGGAATTCGGCTACGTCTCCTCCCTCGAGGAGTATGCCGAGGCGGTGCGCGACGAACTTGCCCGCGATGTGCGCGCCGAGGTGGCGAAGCATCCGGATGTCGAGGTCGACTACCGCGCCGTCTACGCGAGCCCGGTGAAGTGCCTGACCGAGATCGCCAAGGGTGCACGGATGCTCGTGGTGGGCCCCCGAGGTCGCGGCGGCCTGGCCGGCATGCTGCTCGGCTCGGTCAGTGAGCAGTGCGTGCGGCACGCGAAGTGCCCCGTGCTGGTCGTGCGTCCGACCAGCTGACCGTAGTTCCGCCCATCGGCACCTCTGTCGTCGGGGCGTCGGGGCGCTGACGCGTCGAGGCACTGACGCGTCGAGGCACTGACGCGTCGAGGCGCTGACGCGTCGAGGCGCTGAACCAATTCGACGGAGATTTTTCGGAAAAGGGCTCTGTCGCCGGAGTGTCGGGCCCGTTTCGGCCGGTTCTGGTCAAAATCTCCGTCGAATTCGTTAGGGGAGCGGGGCCGGGCCGGGCATAGCGGGGCGCCCGCTTCGGCCGTGGCGCTCGTCGCCGACGGAGAGAGCCCGGCGTGCCGGGCCTAGGCGGATTCGATTCCGTAGGCGCGCGGTGAGCGGTCGGCGCGCCGGGCCCTGGCCGCGGCTCGCCGGGTCTTCCACCAGCCCCAGACGCTGGTGAGGATGCGCCGGAGCAGCACGCCGACGCGGTGCGCGGCGGGGAACTCCGTGCCCAGGATGGCGATCCCGAGGAACACGACCAGCCAGCCGGGCCCGGGCAGGGGCACAAGCAGGAGACCGAGGGTGACCACGAACGCGCCGAGCAGGCCGACGGCCAGCCGGTACAGCCAGCGGATGCGCGGATACCGCTCCACCCAGGCCCGGCACCGGCGCAGCAACCGCCGGATGGGATGGTGCGAACCGCTGCCTTGGTCGATCTCGCGCTGGAGGGTGTCGGACATGCGTTCAGGCTAGGTCGGGTGCCTGTGAACCGGCTGCGTCACATCCGTTGGCGTCATCTCGCCCCAGTGGCGCGAACGCGGTCATAATGCACGAGAGAATCACTCGGACTGAGCCGGCCCAACCTCACCTGCACGACATGAAGGAGTACCGATCATGAAGATTGCCCTTCTGGGTACGGGAACCGTGGGGCGGATGCTGGGAGCGGCGCTGGCCGGGCAGGGCCACGAGGTCACGCTCGGCACCCGGGACCCGGCCGGCACACTGGCCCGGGTGGGCGCGGACGCGATGGAGAGCCCGCCGATCTCGGAGTGGTTCACGGCGCATCCCGGGATCGGCCTGGCCCGCTTCGCCCGCGCGGCCGAAGCCACCGAACTGGTGGTGAACGCCACCAACGGCGCGGCCTCGCTCACCGTGCCGGCCCGCACCGGGGCCGGCAACCTGGCCGGCAAGGTGCTGCTGGACATCGCCAATCCGCTGGACTTCTCGCACGGGATGCCGCCGTCGCTCACGGTCTGCAACCGGGATTCACTGGGCGAGCAGATCCATCGGGCCTATCCCGTGGCGAAGGTGGTCAAGTCGCTCAACACGATGAGCGCCGCTCTGATGATGAACCCGGGCCTGGTGGCCGGGGGCGAGCACAGCGTCTTCGTGTCGGGCAACGACGCCGAGGCGAAGAAGACGGTGACCGCTCTGCTGACCGATCTGGGGCACACGGATGTGATCGACCTCGGCGACATCACGACCGCGCGGACCTCGGAAATGTTGCTGCCGATCTGGCTGAGGCTGTGGGGAGCCCTCGGCACCCCCTTGCTGAACTTCAAGATCGTGCGCTGAGGCGCACCGGCACGGCCGAGCGCGCCGCCGTGCCGCGGGGTACTGTATGCGGCATCCGGAGCAACACAGGAACATGGAGGAGACATCATCATGGCTGCCATTGCAAAACGCGAACGTTTCGAAATGCCGGAGCCCGTCCGGCGCTTCTTCGAGGGGGACTGGGACACCCCGACCATGCGGGTGGAGGAGTTCCGCGACGGCAACAGTCTCGTGATCAAGGCGGAAATGCCCGGCATCGACCCGGAGAAGGATGTCGACATCTCCGTGAGCGAGGGAGTGCTGCACATCCAGGCGCAGCGGGAGGAAAAATCCGAGTACAAGGGCAAGGACGGCTACCGGTCCGAATTCCGGTACGGGTCGTTCCTGCGGGACATCGCGCTGCCGCGGGGGTGCAAGGAAGAGGAAGTGACGGCCTCCTATCGGGACGGCATGCTCGAGGTGCGAGTGCCGGTGCCCGAGCAGGCGGAGTCGAGCAAAAAGGTTCCGGTCATCCGAAGCTGAGCCACACGGATGCGTCCGGTCGGGTTGAGCGGAGCGGATCTGTTCCGCAGGTTCTCCCCTGGAACCCGCCCGACAGTGCCCGTTCCGGTCGAGAGTGCCCGCTGTGCGAGTCACTCTCGACCGGAACGGGCACTTTCACGGTCGCGTCCGGTCGGACCCCGAATGGGGGACGTAATCGACCGATTCTCTTGACAGGCCGCACCTTAACCGGTTTAGTTGGGACTACTGAACCGGTTCAACGCTCGAACCAGGAGAGAAGACATGACGTACAACGCTGTTCGCTCACACACGACACGATCTCGATCGACCAGGAAGACCGTGGCCCTCGCCGCCGCGGTTTCGATGATCCTGATGGGAGCCGGGACCGCCGCCGCGGCCGCATCGCCGCCCGGCAACATCCGTTCCGCGCCGGCGGCCTCCGCGCCGTCGACCCAGCCGTCGCCCCAACCGTCGACCCCGCCGCTGACCAACCTGTCCCACCTCGACTTCTTGCTCGACACCGTGCCGTTGACCGCCCTGCCGGAGCACACGACCTACCGTCTCGCCGAGCAGCCTACCGCGCAGGCGCCGTGGACCTACTCGAACAAGTTGGCGGACGGAACCTACGACCGGGTCGGCGGCGGGTCGCTCGACCCCGCGACCGGGCACTGGAGCCAGGGTGCGTTCAACGCCGACGACATCGCCCGCACGGCGGTCGTCTACCTGCGCCACTGGCAGCTGACCGGCGACGCCGCCAGCCGGGAACACGCGCTGCAGACGCTGCGCTCCCTGACCTACCTGCAGACCGCGAGCGGGCCGAACGCCGGCAACGTCGTGCTCTGGCAGCAGGCCGACGGCACCCTGACGCCCAGCGCCACCCCGGTGGAACTGCCCGACCCGAGCGACTCGGCCGAGTCCTACTGGGTGGCCCGCACCGTCTGGGCCCTCGGCGAGGGCTACGCGGCGTTCAAGGACGCCGACCCCGAGTTCGCCGCGTTCCTGCAGGAGCGGCTGCACCTCTCACTCGACTCCCTCGAGCGCCAGTCGCTCGGCAAGCACGACACCTTTGACATCGCCGACGGCGTGAAGGTGCCGGCCTGGCTGATCGCGGGCGGGGCGGATGCCTCCGCCGAGGCCGCCCTCGGCCTCTCCGCCTACGTCGTGGCCGCCCCGGCCGACGAATCCGCGCGCACCGCCCTCACCCAGCTCACGGAAGGTGTCGCCGCGATGTCCTCCGGCTCCGCCAGCCAGTGGCCCTTCGGCGCGATCATGCCCTGGAACAAGTCGCAGACCCTCTGGCACGCGTGGGGTGGGCTCACCCCGGCATCCGTCGCCACCGCCTCTACCGTGCTCGGCCGCTCCGACCTGCTCGCCGCCGCCGTCAAGGACACCGCCCAGTTCACCCCGCAGCTGCTCGCCGCGGGCGGACCGGACAACGCCTGGAGCCCCACTCCCGGCGAAGCGCAGATCGCCTACGGCGTGGACTCCCGCGTGCAGGGACTCGTCGCGACCGCGAAGGCCGCGAACGCCCCCGGTCTGATCGACCTGGCGGCCGTGACCGCCGGCTGGTTCTTCGGCGCCAACCCCAACGGCGCCCCGGCCTACAACCCGGCCACGGGAACCTCCATCGACGGCATCGAGCAGGACGGCCGTCTCAACCCCAACTCGGGCGCTGAATCCACCATCCACGCCCTGATGACCATGCTCACCCTGGACGCGAACCCGGTGCTGAAGGCGAAGGCCCTCGGCATCGACAAGACCGTCGCGACCGTCGGGCTGAGCGTCGTCGAGGCCGAGTCCGGCACCATCTCCGGCAGCGGAACCGTGGTGCGGCCGCCGTCCTCCTGGACCGGCGAGGCCAACATCTCCGGCGGCGCCTACGTGGCCCTGGCCGCGGGGGACTCGCTCCGCATCCCCGTCCCTGCCGCCGACCAGACCCGCAATGTGTACCCGATCGTGAACCAGACCGAGGCGGCTTCCGGCGCAACGGCCTGGTCCTCCGCCACGGCGACACTGGGCAGCACGGATAACGGCGGCGCGGGGGCACAGGGCATCACGGATGCCCCGGGACGCCTGTTCCCGCTCTCGCTGCAGCAGGCGCTCCCGGCCGCGGACACCGCGGTCGTCGGGGCTGCCGACGGGGCGGCATCCGTTGACGCGCTGCTGATTCAGCCGCTCATCTCGTCGATCTCGGTGACCGGGCCGGCTGGGGACTCCACCGTCTACGTCAGCGCGGCGAACGCGCCGACCGTGCGCACGGTGCTCGTGCCGCGCGGATACCGGCTGGAGCAGCAGGCCTTCGACAACACCGGCAAGCCGATCGCGCCCACCCGCGCCGACATGAAGGCCGACAAGAAGGCGTCGAAGACGGGTGCCGTGACCGTTCTCGCTGGCGGCTTCACCGTGACGAAGCTGGTGCTCAAGTAGAGCGGCTTCTTCGCCGGGGCCCACACTGTGGCGTGGGGGTCNGCGGGGAGGATCTCGGCGAGCAGGGCCTGGATGCGGGCCTTGATCTCGTCGCGGATCGGGCGCACGGATTCGATGCCCTGGCCGGCCGGGTCGGCGAGTTCCCAGTCCTCGTAGCGCTTGCCGGGGAAGATCGGGCAGGTGTCGCCGCAGCCCATGGTGATCACGACATCCGATTCCTTGACGGCCTCGGTGGTGAGGATCTTCGGCACGTTGTGGGCGATGTCGATGCCCTCCTCGGCCATGGCCTCGATCGCGACCGGGTTGATCTGGTCCTTGGGCGCCGAGCCGGCGGAGAGCACCTCGACGCGGCCCGCGGAGAGAGCCGTCATGTAGCCGGCGGCCATCTGGGAGCGGCCCGCGTTGTGCACGCAGACGAAGAGAACGGTGGGCTTGTCGGTCATGATCGCGGTTCCAATTCGGTTGTGGGGGAGGGGTGTCCGGTGTCGCCAGACGGATGCCGGGTGTCACTGGGGAACAGGCGGGGCCGCAGCCAGAGGGCCACGTAGACGAGGGCGACCAGGGCCGGGACCTCGATCAGCGGGCCGACGATGCCGGCCAGGGCCTGGCCGCTGGTGGCGCCGAAGGTGCCGATGGCAACGGCGATCGCCAGTTCGAAGTTGTTGCCGGCCGCCGTGAATGCGAGGGTCGTGGTGCGCGCGTAGGCGAGGCCGGCGATTTTTCCGGTCACGAATCCGGCGGCGAACATGATGGCGAAGTAGGCCAGCAGCGGCAAGGCGATGCGGGCCACGTCGAAGGGCCGCTCGATCACCTGGCTGCCCTGCAGTGCGAACAGGAGCACGATCGTGAACAGCAGGCCGTAGAGGGCGAACGGGCCCACCTTCGGCAGGAACCGGGACTCGTACCAGGCGCGCCCGCGGGTGGCCTCGCCGACCCGGCGGGACAGATAGCCGGCCAGCAGCGGGATGCCGAGGAAAACGAGCACGCTGACCGTGATCGCCCCGATCGAGAAGTCCGCGCTCGTGGTCGACAGGCCGAGCCAGGCCGGGAGCACCTGGAGGTAGAACCAGCCCAGGGCGGCGAAGGCCAGCACCTGGAAGACGGAGTTGAGCGCCACCAGGAACGCGGCCGCCTCTCGGTCGCCGCAGGCCAGGTCGTTCCAGATCAGCACCATGGCGATGCAGCGGGCGAGGCCCACGACGATCAGGCCGGTGCGGTATTCGGGCAGGTCCGGCAGGAAGATCCAGGCGAGGGCGAACATCAGCGCCGGGCCGACGAGCCAGTTCAGCACCAGCGACGAGACCAGGAGCCGCCGGTCGCCGGCGACGGCGCGGGCATCCGAGTAGCGCACCTTCGCCAGCACCGGATACATCATCACGAGCAAGCCGACAGCGATCGGCACGCTGACCGAGCCGATCGTGAACGCGCTGAGCAGGTCGCCGACACCCGGCGCGAACACCGCCAGGAGCAGTCCCGCGGCCATGGCGGCGAGGATCCAGACCGGCAGGAGCCGGTCGGTGGCGCCGAGCTGCGCCGGGGCGTCGGGCTGTGCGCCCGGCTGGGCGTCGTGCTGAAGGGAGGGCCGTGCGGAAACGGCGGGTGGTTCGGGGGAAGGCATCTGGCTCCATCAGCATCCGTGGCATAAAATCGACGTGCGTCGATAGGGAGTCTGACCAACGCATCGATGGATGTCAATTTATGGGGGATACTGTTCACATGTCGTTCACCGTTGCCCCTCCCGCGCCGGACTCGACGCCCGTCGACACGGACACCGCCGCCTGCTGCGCGCCGGCCAGCCGTGAGGCGATCGGGGCAGCGGATGCCGAGAAGCTCGCCCGGTCGCTAAAGGCCGTCGCCGACCCGGCCCGGCTGCGCCTGGTGTCGCTCGTGGCGGCGCACGCCGACGAGGAAGCCTGCGTCTGCGACCTGACCGAACCGCTCGGACTCAGCCAGCCCACCGTGTCGCACCACCTCAAGGTGCTGGTGGATGCCGGAATCCTGACCCGCGACAAGCGCGGCACCTGGGCGTATTACCGCCTTGTTCCCGGGGCTCTCGACTCGCTGGCGGGGTTACTCGCCGGTCTCTGAACCCGTTGTCCGGGCGAAATAAAACAGCCCGGAGCACACTTTTTAATTTGACGCCAGACCTTGCATTCTCAGGATAGCGAGGTATTCTCAAGTCTTGCGTGCCCGGCCCCCGACGTCCGGACGCGCCCTGGACACTTCCCCTGGGGGAGCGTCGTTCCCGTGGGCCTCGATCCGCGCCGCGAACGCCTGTTCCGTCTGAGTGAGGATCCATCCTCACCTGACCCGCGTAGCCGCGCTGACGAGAGTTGTTTTACCATGCCCATTCGCACATTCCGCCTGCCCACCGCCCTCCGGCGGAAGGGGCCCGCCCCCGCCCCTGCAGCGACGGACACCCGAGCCCGGCGGCCGTTCCGGGCCCTGCCGCTGGCGGCCGCCGTCGCCATGCTCCTGGCCGGACTCCTCACCGCGACCCTCGCCATTCCGGCGCAGGCCTCGGAACTCGACCACGCGTCGGGCCTGCCCAACGGCGTGCCGCCCGCCGTCGCCATCGGGCCGGCACAGAGCCTGCCCGCCAGCACGGCGACCACGGATCTAATCCAGCGCGACGGGTTCTCCGTCACGGAGGCCGCCGCTCCGGCCCCCGTCGCAGCCCCGGCCGCGAGCGCAGCAGCAGCCCCGGCTCCCGCCGCCCCCGCCCCGGTGCAGCCTGCCATCCGCTGGCCGTTCCCCTCGGCCGTGCGCCTGTCCGACACCTTCGGCCCGAGGGAAGCGCCCTGCGACGGATGCTCCACCTTCCACAAGGGACTTGACATGCTCCCCGGCGAGGGCGCTGCGGTCGGCGCGGTCGCGGACGGCGTGGTTCGGTCCGCCTCGGCCTCCGATGACGGCGGCCTCGGCGTTCACGTTGTGATCGACCACACGGTGGACGGGCGACTCGTGAGCAGCGTCTACGCGCACTTCCAGGCCGGCTCGCTGCAGGTGTCTCCCGGCCAGTCCATCACCGTCGGGCAGCACCTCGGCAATGTGGGCAGCACCGGGCAGAGCACCGGCCCCCACCTGCACTTCGAGATCCTGCTCGACGGGGTCACCCCCACCGACCCGTACGCCTGGCTGATGCAGTACGCCGGCGCGATGTAGCTTGCTGCCGCGCGCTGTCACGCGCTTCCGCCGGGGGCCGGCGCGAGGACCGTGGCGAGTGCGGTGCTCGCGGGGCCTGCGATGAGCCCGGGCGATGAGCCCCGCGCGGATCCTGGCGAGAACGTCAGGCGAGCGCCTCGGGGACGTCGAAGTACAGGTGGGCGTGGGTGCGGCATCCGTCGTTGAAGGCCGCGTCGCACCGGGGGCACCGGTCGGTCTCGCGGTAGTCGGCGATCGACAGGGTGTCGCCGCAGGCGCCGCAGAGGATGGCGTGTTCCGCCCAGCGATCGGCCGGCCACTGCCGGGCCGGATGCGTCTCGGCGGCCGCGTGGCACTGATAGCACGGGTAGAAACGCTCGCAGCAGACGAACTTGATGGCCACGACGTCCCGCTCGGTGCGGTAGTGCGCGCAGCGCGTCTGGTCATCGACGGTCTGGCCGTGCACCGTATGCTCCTGCGCCGGGTCTGCGGGCGCCGGCTCTGCGGGCGCCGGCTCTGCGGGCGCCGGCTGGCCGTGCTCGGTCCGGCCGTGCACGGTTTGGCTGGGCACCGGGCGGTCGTCGACGGCCTTTCCGTTCGCCGACCCTTCGGGCACCGGTCGCGAGGTCGCGGGGTCGGTCTCAGGATCGGTCTCGTGCATGCCGGTCCTTCCGCTTCGTCTCGTTCGCCGAGTTCGCCACTTCCGGTCGATCACGCCAGGTGTGCCTGACGATCTCGACCGGAAGTGGCGAACTCGAGTGCTGCTGCCACTCGGCTGCTACTTGGCCGGTGCGGCGGTGGCCTGGGCGGTCACGAAGCTCTCGAAAGCGGCCGGGTCGTCGAGGGCACCCGTGTAGGCGACACCGTTGACGAGCACGGTGGGCGTGCCCTTGATCTGCTTGATGTCGGCGTTGGGCAGCGGTCCCTTGAGAGCGCGATCGGTCGACGCGGCGACCCAGTCGGTGAAGGTCTGGTCGGTGATGCAGCCGGCCACATCCTTGTCGGTGACCCCGGCATCCGTGACCAGGCTGACGATTTGCTTGTCGGTCAGGCCGGTGGTCTGCTCGGCCGGCTGGTTCTTGAACAGTGCCGTGTTCACGGCGAGGAAGGAGTCCGGCTGGAAGTTCGCGACGCAGGCCGCGGCGTTGGCCGCCCGGGTCGGGTACTTGCTGCCGGCCGAGCCCTGGTCGAGGATCGAGATCGGGTGGAATTCGAGGGTCGCGTTGCCGGCGGACACCCAGGTGGCGATCTGCTCGCCGTTCGTCGCCTCGAACTGGCCGCAGAACGGGCACAGGTAGTCCGCGTAGATCGCGATGTTGGCGGTGTCGGTCATCTTCGACTGGTCCGTCGCGATGGGCTTCGCGTCGGCGGCGAGCGCGTCGGTCGTAACCGCGGTGATCGAGGTGCCGTCGCCGGTGAGCAGGATGCCGTCGCTCGCCATGTTCGCCGGGCGGACCGCGGCCGAGCCCGGGCCGGTGCTGTTCACGATCACGAGGGTGACGATCACGGCGGCGGCGATGATGCCGGCGCCGATGCCGCCGCGCAGCAGCCAGCGCTTGCGCTTATCGCGCTTCTGCTGTTCCTCGCGCATCAGGCGGGCGCTCTCGCGCGCCGCGTCCCGGCGGTCTTTTTTCGGGGGGACTGGCTTGCCGTAGGCATTGCTATTCATGGACTCTGTGCACCGTTTCGTCGCGACTGACTCGTCGTTTGGCTTGTCGTTCCAAGGTTAGAGGGTCAGAAACGCGTGGGGGTGGCCACCGGCTGTGAGGCGCCTGTGAGCCGAGTCAGGGCTGTGTCCGGTGGGCGACATACTGGGCACGGATGACGGGGCGGAAGTCCGATTCCGGCTCGGCGGCGAGGGAGACCGGCCAAACCGGCCGATGACCCGTGAGCGTCCAGGCAGCCTGCGCGGCGGCGCCGTCCGCGACATATTCGCCGGGGGTGGGCACGACGACCCGGGCGTCGAACACTTCCGCGGCGATCGTGCGCACGGCCGGGTTCTGGGCCGCGCCCCCGATCAGGAGGATGCGGCGGACCTCAACCCCCTGGGCACGCACCGCGTCGAGGCCGTCGGCGAGGCCGCAGAGCAGTCCCTCGATGGCGGCGCGGGCGAGTCCGGGCCGGGTGGCCGAGGCGAGGGTGAGGCCGAACAGGGAGGCGGTTGCGTCGGGCAGATTCGGTGTGCGCTCGCCCTCGAAGTATGGCTGGAGCACGAGCCCGTGTGCGCCGGGTCGGGCCTCGAGCGCGAGCCGGCCGAGCTCGTCGTGGTCCACGCCGAGCAGCCCGCACACGGCGTCGAGCACCCGGGCCGCATTGAGAGTCGCGACCAGGGGGAGGAAGAGCCCGCCGGCGTCGGCGAAGCCGGCGACCGTGCCGGTGGAATCCGCGACCGGGTGGTCGGTGACCGCGAAGACGGTGCCGCTGGTCCCGATCGACACGATCACGTCGCCGTCGGCCGCTCCGAGGCCGAGCGCGGCCCCGGCATTGTCTCCGGCGCCGGCGCCAACCGCGATGCCCGCTGGGATCGAATTCGACGGAGATTTTGCTGCAAAAGGTGCGTTTTCGGTGGTTTCGCACCCAGATTCGTCAAAATCTCCGTCGAATTGGTTCGGGCCAGCGACGTTTGCCGCTGCCGCTGCCGCTGCCGCTGCCGCAGAGGCTGCGCCACCGGCGTTGGCGACGGGCGCGACGGGCGCGACGGGCGCGACGGGCGCGACGGTGAGGCTCACGGTCGTGCCGGCGGAGTCACCGGGTCCGAGCACCCGCGGCAGGATCGCGGCGTGCCCGAGGGCTCGTTCGAACAGGTCGAGGTCGTATTCGCCGGTCAGGGGCGACCAATAGCCGGTGCCGCTCGCGTCGGAGCGGTCGGTGGTCAGGGCGGTGAGGTTCGGGCCGAGGGGGCTCGTGGCGGTCGGGCCGTAGCCGAGCAGCCGCCAGGTGAGCCAGTCGTGCGGCAGGGCGACTGCGGCGACCCGGGCCGCATTGGCGGGTTCGGCATCCCGCAGCCAGCGCAGTTTGGTGGCCGTGAACGAGGCGACCGGTACGACGCCGGTGCGGCGCGCGTACTCCCCGGCGCCCACCTCGGCAATCAGGGCGGTGGCGGCAGGGGCGCTGCGGGTGTCGTTCCAGAGCAGGGCCGGGCGGATGACCTGGCCGGCCCGGTCGAGCACGACCATGCCGTGCTGCTGCGCCGCAATGGAGATCGCGGCCACGTTCTCGAGCCCGCCGGCATCGAGAAGCGCGGAGTTCAAGGCGTCCCACCAGACCTGCGGGTCGACCTCGGTGCCGTCCGGATGCGCCGCGCGCCCGCTGCGCACGAGGGCACCGGTTACGGCATCCCGGATGACGACCTTGCAGCTTTGGGTCGAGGAATCGACTCCGGCAACCAGTGTCATGGCTATATTCTCCGCTCGGTTGGTGGTGGGTCAGGTGCATAACTCCTGCAATTCCTGTCCGGGGAAACCGGAGGCCGCGGAATTCCGGGTGCGGGCGAGCCTGCGCCGTCGAATTCCAGGAGTTATGCGCGGGGTGGGGTGGCAAAACGGGAGAGACGGTGCTGCGGCGGCCGCGGGGCCAACTCAGGAGAAACGGATGCCGCGGGCCAGGGCGCCGCGGACCCGGTGCGGGATCCCGGGACTCGCCCGGCGGCATCCGTTGGATCTCCTGACTTGGCCACAGGGGGCCGGGGCTGGCTAGCGCGCGCCGAGCAGGTGTTCGAGGGCCAGCTGCTGCAGCCGCACGAAGCCGAAGCCCTTGCCGCCGAAGTACGCGTCCGTGTCGAAGTCCTCGTAGGAGGCGCGGTCTGCGATCAGGTCGTCGTAGCTTTCGCCGGCGGCGAGGGTCGGCAGGGCCAGTTCCGGCACCAGCGACGCGGCGAGCATCTGCTGCACCTCGGGGTCGGCGCGGAACGCCCGGGCGCGTTCCTTGAGCAGCAGGTAGGTCTGGATGTTCGCGGACGCCGAGTCCCACACGCCGGTGATGTCCTCGGTGCGGCTGGGCTTGTAATCGAAGTGGCGCGGCCCGTCGTAGGCGGGGCCGCCGTTCGGGCCGCCGTTCTCGAGCAGGTCGACGAGAGCGAACGCATTGTGCAGATCGCCGTGGCCGAAGACCAGGTCCTGGTCGTACTTGATACCGCGCTGGCCGTTGAGGTCGATGTGGAACAGCTTGCCCTGGTAGAGCGCCTGGGCGATGCCGGCGGCGAAGTTGAGTCCGGCCATCTGCTCGTGGCCGACCTCGGGGTTCACGCCGACCAGTTCGGGCCGGTCGAGGGTGGTGATGAAGGCCATCGCGTGCCCGACCGTCGGCAGCAGGATGTCGCCGCGGGGTTCGTTCGGCTTCGGCTCGATCGCGAAGCGGATGTCGTACCCCTTGTCGGTGACGTAGTCGCCGAGCAGGTTGACGGCTTCGCGGTAGCGCTCGAGGGCCGAACGGATGTCCTTGGCCGAGTCGTACTCGGCGCCCTCGCGGCCGCCCCACATCACGAACGTCTTCGCGCCGAGCTCGGCGGCGAGGTCGAGGTTGCGCAGCACCTTGCGGAGCGCGAAGCGGCGCACGTTGCGGTCGTTCGAGGTGAAGCCGCCGTCCTTGAAGACCGGCGCGCTGAACAGGTTGGTCGTGATCATCGGAATGATCAGGCCGGTGTCGGCGCAGGCCTGCTTGACCCGGTCGATCTGGGACTGGCGGGCGGCATCCGTGGAACCGAAGGCGAACAGGTCGTCATCGTGGAAGGTCAGGCCATAGGCACCGATCCGGGCCAGGTTCTCGACGGCGTCGACGACGTCGAGCGGCGGACGGGTCGGCCCTCCGAACGGGTCGGCGCCGTTGTAGCCGATGGTCCAGAGGCCAAAGGAGAACTTGTCTTCGGGGGTGGGCGTGAGCGCCATGGTGATCCTTCTCTGTCAGCAACGTCGATGATTTGTTGTAGCTAGAAACATATTAGACGAAACTCCGGCCATGCGCCACCGCGTGGGCAGGGCTTCTAGAAATCGAGCCTCTGTCAGCTTTTGTAGAAGCTGTCAACAAATACATCAAAATACTGCGGTTAACGAAAATCATGGCCTTTGAGGTAAATCCTGCAAAGGCGGTGCTATATGTTGGGCACGTCAACATAAGCGGCAACGCCGAGGTGTTGACTCCGCGTCACAAGGAGGTACCGGCAGTTCTGCCTCCTCGTGCGATCACAGCATTCAGAGAAGAAAGCAGATCATGACGACAACCAAGAAGCTGTTGACGATCGTTGCCACGGGAGCCTTCGCGCTCTCCCTCGCGGCGTGTTCGAGCAGCACTCCCTCCGCCGGCGGCACGGGAGCGGCCATCGCCGACTGCAACGTGGGCATTTCCATGCCGACCCGCAGCCTCGAGCGTTGGATCAATGATGGAGAGGGCCTCAAGACCCAGCTGGAAGGGGCGGGCTGCACCGTCGACCTGCAGTACGCCGACAATAAGACCGACCAGCAGATCAGCCAGATCCAGAACCAGGTTGCCGGCGGGGCCAAGATCCTCGTCATCGCGGCGATCGACGGCAAGGTCCTCTCTCCCGTCCTCGCGGAAGCCAAGAAGCAGGATGCCACGGTCATCGCCTACGACCGGTTGATCAACGGCACCAAGGATGTCGACTACTACGCGACCTTCGACAACTACAAGGTCGGACAGCTGCAGGGCGAGTACATCGCGGCCCAGCTCGGACTGAAGGACGGCAAGGGCCCGTTCAACCTCGAACCGTTCGCCGGAAGCCCCGACGACAACAACGCCAAGTTCTTCTTCTCCGGGGCCTGGGACGTGCTGTTGCCCTACGTTGAGAGCGGCCAGCTCGTCGTCCCCAGCGGCAAGGCGCCCACGAGCAACGACTCCTGGACCACGATCGGGATTCAGGGCTGGGCGTCCGACAAGGCCCAGGCCGAGATGGACAACCGCCTGTCCTCTTTCTACGGCAACGGCGCCAAGGTCAACGTCGTTCTCTCCCCGAATGACAGCCTTGCGGTCGGTATCGAAGCATCCCTGAAGTCCGCCGGCTACACACCCGGCGCCGACTACCCGCTGATCACCGGGCAGGACGCAGACAAGGCCAACGTCAAGGCCATCCTCGACGGTGCGCAGTCAATGACGGTCTGGAAGGACACCCGCACGCTCGGCGCGCAGGTCTTCACGATGATCCAGTCGATCGCCGCCGGTGACAAGGTCGAGGTCAACGACACCAAGACCTACGACAATGGCAAGAAGGTCGTTCCGTCCTTCCTGCTCGACCCGGTGGTCGTCACCAAGGACGACGTGCAGACGATGCTCGTCGACTCCGGCTTCGTCAAGGCCTCGGACGTAGGCCTGTAGCCGACCGGTCATTTCAGTATCACCACGGTGGCGGCGGCTCCTCGCGGCCCCGCCGCCACCGTGACCCACGAACACAGACGAACACGCTGACAGGAGCGCCAGTCATGAATGGTCCGATTCTTCGGATGCTGGACATCAAGAAAGACTTCAGCGGGGTGAAGGCGCTCGACGGCGTCTCGATCGAAGTCGCGCGAGGCGAGGTTCACGGCATCTGCGGTGAGAACGGCGCCGGCAAGTCAACCCTGATGAAAGTGCTCAGCGGCGTCTACCCGTACGGCAGCTACGGGGGTGTGATCGAGTTCGAGGGTGAGGAGGCTCAGTTCAAGACCATCAACGACAGTGAAGCCGTCGGCATCGTCATCATCCACCAGGAGCTGGCGTTGAGCCCGCACCTCTCTATCGCGGAGAACATTTTCCTCGGCAACGAGAATGCCACCCGCGGGGTGATCGACTGGAACAAGACCAATCTGGACGCGTCGAGCCTGTTGGCGCGGGTTGGCCTGAACGAGAACCCGGCGACCAAGGTGCTCGAGCTCGGCGTGGGCAAACAACAACTGGTCGAGATCGCCAAGGCCCTCTCCAAGCGCGTGAAGCTGCTTATCCTGGACGAGCCCACCGCGGCGCTCAACGACGAGGACTCCGACCACCTGCTCGACCTGCTCGACCACCTGCGCGGCCAGGGCATCACCTGCATCATCATTTCGCACAAGCTCAGGGAGATCCGCCGGATCGCAGACACCGTCACCGTCATCCGGGACGGAAAGACGATCGAGACGATCGACATGCACGGCGAGGATGCGACGGAGACCCGGATCATCCGTTCGATGGTCGGCCGCGACCTGAACAGCCTGTTCCCGCCCAGGGAGCCCCGGATCGGCGAGGAGATCCTCCGGGTCGAGGACTGGACGGTGTACCACCCGGTCGACACCGGCCGCCTGGTCGTCGACCACGCATCGTTCACGGTGCGCGCCGGAGAGGTGGTCGGCTTCGCCGGCCTGATGGGTGCCGGGCGCACCGAGCTCTTCATGAGCATCTTCGGCCGTTCCTACGGCACCAATATCTCCGGCCGGATCTACAAGAACGGCAAGGAGATCTCGGTGCGCACTGTGGAGGAGGCGATCCGAAACGGCATCGCTTACGCCACGGAGGACCGCAAGAAGTACGGTCTCAACCTGATCGGCGACATCACCGTGAACGTCTCGGCGGCGGCGCTCGCCACGCTGGCGAAGTTCGGTGTGATCGATCGCCACCGCGAATACAAGGTCGCCGAGACGTACCGCACCCGGATGAACATCAAGGCGCCGAGCGTCTCGTCCATAACCGGCAAGCTCTCCGGTGGAAATCAGCAGAAGGTGGTGCTGTCGAAATGGATCTTCGCCGGCCCCGACGTTCTCTTCCTGGACGAACCCACCCGAGGCATCGACGTCGGCGCCAAGTTCGAGATCTACGGCATCATCAACGAGCTCGCCGCAGCGGGCAAGGCCGTCGTCGTGATCTCATCGGAGCTGCCCGAGCTGCTCGGGATCTCAGACCGTATCTACGCCATCTCGGACGGCCGGATCACCGGCGAAGTCGCCGCGGCGGAGGCCACCCAGGAATCTCTCATGCACTACATGACTGCGGGAAGGGACTAAACCGCAATGACCACCACACTTCCAGCCAAGCGCAAGCCCCAGCTGGCAATCAACTTCCGTCAGTACGGCATCCTCGCCGCCCTGGTCGCGATCATCGTTCTCTTCCAGGTGCTCACGCACGGCCGGCTGCTGCTGCCCGGCAACGTCAACAACCTGATCCAGCAGAACGCGTATGTCCTCATCCTCGCCGTCGGCATGGTCGTGGTGATCATCGCCGGCCACATCGATCTCTCCGTCGGCTCGGTGGTCGCGATGGTCGGCGCGGTCTCGGCGATCGCGACGAACGGGTGGGGCTTCCCCTGGTGGGCATCCGTGCTTCTCGCCCTGGTCGTCGGAGCCCTGGTCGGCGCCTGGCAGGGCTTCTGGGTGGCCTTCGTCGGCATCCCGGCCTTCATCGTCACCCTCGCGGGAATGCTGATCTTCCGGGGGCTCACCCTCGTGCTGCTGACCGGGGGCACCATCAGCGGGCTGTCCGACCAGTTCACCGCGATCGGCGCCGGCTGGCTGCCCGGATTCCTCGGCGAGCTCGGCGGACGTGACGTGCTCACCCTCGGGCTGGGCCTCGTCACCTGCGTCGCTCTCATCCTGCAGCAGCTGCGCACCCGGGCGACCCTGCGCCGGCTGGAACTTCCCCGCGAAACGCTGACGCAGCTCTGGCTGAAGACCGGCGTCGCCGTCGTGGCGATCATGTGGCTCGCCTGGCTGCTCTCCGGCTACAGCGGCACCCCGATCATCCTGATCATCCTGGCCGTGCTGATCCTCCTCTACACGTTCATGCTCAACCAGACGGTGTTCGGCCGGCACGTGTACGCCATCGGCGGAAACCTCTTCGCCGCCATGATGAGCGGCGTCAAGACGAAGTGGGTCAACTTCTACGTCTTCGTCAACATGGGCGTGCTGGCCGGCCTGGCCGGTGTCGTGAGCACGGCGCGCGCGGGAGGAGCGGTGGCCTCGGCCGGGCAGAACTACGAACTCGACGCGATCGCGGCGGTCTTCATCGGCGGCGCGGCGGTGCAGGGCGGCGTGGGCACCGTCGTCGGCGCCATCGTCGGTGGCCTGGTGATGGGCGTGCTCAACATGGGCCTGTCGATCCTGTCGGTGGATGCCGCCTGGCAGATGGCCATCAAGGGGCTGGTACTCCTGCTCGCGGTCGCGTTCGACATCTTCAACAAGCGCCGCGGCGGCCGCTGACGGCGCACCGATCGCCACCTGACGGGCTCCGGCGCGCACGGCGCCGGGGCCCGTGTTGTCTGAGGATTAGGATTATGTTTATGGATCAAACAAATCGTCCCACGCCGGATCCCGAGCGCTCGGAGTACGACAAGATGGTGGCGGGGGACTGGTACCGGTATCGTGCCGGCCCCGAACTCGCCGAGATGACCATCGCCACGCAGCGCACCTGTCGGCGGATCACCGCTCTCTTCGATGAGGATCGGGATGCAGCCCAGGCGCTGTTCGTCGACATGCTCGGCACGGCCGGGGACGTACTGGACTTCCGGCCGCCGCTGTACCTGGACTACGGCTCGCGGCTGCACGTGGGCGCCGACACCTTCATCAACGCCGACTTCCTGACCCTCGGCGGCGGGGAGATCACGATCGGGCGGAACGTCCTGATCGGGCCCAGCGCCCGCCTGTATACCCCGATCCACGCGCTCGACATCGACGAGCGACGGGCCGGCTACGAGCGGGTGCTGCCGATCCATATCGGCGACGACGTGTGGCTCGGCGGCAACGTCGTGGTGTGCCCCGGCGTCACCATCGGTGCCGGCAGCGTGATCGGCGCCGGCTCCGTCGTCACCCGCGACGTGCCGCCGGGAGTAATCGCCGTCGGCAACCCGGCCCGCGTCGTTCGCACGCTCGAGCCGGGCGAACAGGCCGAACCGGGCGAGGCCGCGCCCGAGGACTAGGAGCGTGTGTCAGTAACGCCTATTCGAAGTTGATGCGACGAGATCCGGGCCGATTTGGCCGCAGCGGGCGGGGCGTTGCTGTGGCGGTCGTCGTG
>NZ_SOGU01000019.1:0-60477 GCF_004403275.1 Cryobacterium sp. TMT4-10 | reverse complement strand
GGCCACGACGGCTGCCCGCGGCGCGGTCAGCGCCCCGGCACCCGATCGGCGAGGCCGGCGCGGGCCGCCCGGGCGTGAGCCGCGGGCACCGCCGCCAGCAGCGCGTCGACGTCGGCCTCGGTGGAGGTGCGGCCGAGGGTGATCCGGAGGGCGCCGCGCGCCTCCACCTCGCTGCGGCCCATGGCCCGCAGCACGTGCGAGGGTTCCGGCACGCCGGCCTGGCAGGCGGATCCGGTCGACACCGAGATGCCGGCCACGTCGAGCAGGAACAGCAGCGAATCGCCCTCGCAGCCGGGGAAGCTGAAGTGGGCGGTGCCGGGCAGGCGCCCGCCGGCATCCGGGTCGCCGTTGACGATCACGGCCGGGACCGCGGCCCGGACGCCGGCGACGAGCCGATCGCGCAGGGCAGCCACCCGGGCGTTCTCGCCGGACAGGTCGTCGCCGAGGGCGGTCGCGGCGACCGCGAACGCCACCGCCGCGGCCACATCCTGCGTGCCGCTGCGCACCTGCCGTTGCTGCCCGCCGCCGTGCAGGAGCGGCACCACGCTCGCCCGGCGGGAGAGCACGAGTGCGCCGATCCCGACCGGCCCGCCGATCTTGTGCGCCGAGACGCTCACCGCGGACGCTCCCCCGTCGTTGAGGGCCCGAAAGTCGATCGGAACGTGGCCGTAGGCCGCCACCGCGTCGACGTGCACCGGGATGCCGTGGGCCGCGGCGAGGGCCGCGACCTCCGCGACCGGCTGCAGGGTGCCGACCTCGTTGTTGGCACTGAGCAGGGTGATCAGCGCGATGTCGTGCGGGTTCGCCGCGATCGACCGCTCCACGGCGGCCAGGTCGATCCGGCCCACCGAGTCCAGGGGCAGCCACTCGACTACGGCGCCCTCGTACTGTTCCAGCCACTCCACGGTGTCCATGGTGGCGTGGTGCTCGCCGCCCGGCACCAGGATGCGGGTGCGCGGCCGGCGCGCCCAGTACAGCCCCTTGATGCCCAGGTTGATCGCTTCGGTGCCCCCGCCGGTGAAGACGATCTCGATCGGGTCACTGCCCAGGCTCAGGGCGACCTGCTCGCGGGCCTCCTCGAGCAGGCGCTTCGCGTTCTGGCCCTGGCTGTGAACGGATGCCGGATTGCCCACCACCGCCATCGCCGACACGTATGCGCTGATGGCCTCCGGCAGCATCGGAGTCGTCGCCGCATGGTCCAGATACACGGCCATGTCGATCCTTCCACGCTCGCTCTAGGGAACGGAGAGTCAAAGTGTGGTCACAACTCCCCTTTTGTACTCATTACTCTAGAACCCATGACTCCGCCCGATTCCCTGCGCAATCTCGGTGTCCGAGTCACGACCCACGGCGGCGAGCTGCGTGTGTGGTCGGAGAACGCCGACGCCATCGACCTCTGCATCTTCGATGCCACCGACCCCAACTGGATCGTCAAGACCGTGCCCATGGTCAAAGACGCCCACGGAGTGTGGGTGGGTCGATCCCGCACCCTGTCCGCGGGGCGCCGCTACGGCATCCGTGTCTCCGGGCCCACCGGCCCGCAGCATTCGTTCCATCCCGAGAAAACCCTGATCGAACCGTATTCCCGTGGCCTCGTTCGGGTGGGTCCCGACCAGTGGCAGTCGTATGTCGTCGACGACACCTTCGACTGGGCCGGATCGTCCAAACCGAAGATCGCCCTCGACCACACCGTCGTCTACGAAGCCCACGTGCGCGGACTGACCAACCTCAACCCCTCGGTCCCGGCCCACCTCCGCGGCACCTACGCCGGGCTGGCCCACGAGTCAACCATCGGCTACCTGAAGAACCTCGGCGTCACCTCGATCGAACTCCTCCCCGTGCAGGCATTCGTCTCCGAGCGGCGGCTGATCAAACAGGGTCTGACGAATTATTGGGGTTACAACACCTTCAACTTCTTCACCCCGCACGCCGACTACGCCACTCAGTCCTCACAGGCGGCCGGCCCGGAAGCCGTTCTGCGCGAGTTCAAGGGCATGGTCAAGCTCCTGCACGAGGCCGGCCTCGAGGTCATCCTCGACGTGGTCTACAACCACACCGCCGAAGAGGGACCCAACGGCCCCGTCAGCAGCCTCCGCGGCATCGACAACGCCGCCTACTACCGGCAGAACAGCGCGGGCGCCTACATCGACCTCACGGGCTGCGGCAACACCCTGAACGTCTCCCACGACGTGCCGCGCCGGCTCGTGCTCGACTCGCTGCGCTACTGGGCGAACGACCTGCAGATCGACGGTTTCCGGTTCGACCTGGCCGCCACCCTGGCCCGGGACGAGCACGTCGAGTTCCAGCAGGACAGCCCGCTGCTCACCGCGATCCAGGACGACCCGGAACTCGCCGACGTCAAGCTGATCGCCGAGCCCTGGGACATCGGGATGGGCGGCTGGCAGACCGGCAACTTCCCGGGCGGCTGGACCGAGTGGAACGACCGCTACCGCGACCGGATGCGCTCGTTCTGGCTGACCGACCTGGCCGCCGCCCGCGACGGGCACGCGGGAAGCGGAATCGGGCGCTTCGCCACCCGCCTCGCCGGGTCCGCGAACACGTTCTCCCAGGAGCGCGGCCCCCTCGCCTCCCTGAACTTCATCACGGCGCACGACGGTTTCACCATCGCCGACCTGACCTCCTACAACGTCAAGCACAACGTGGGCAACGGCGAGTCGAACCGCGACGGCACCGACAGCAACAATTCCTTCAACCACGGCGCCGAGGGGCCCACCCGTGACAAGGCGATCCTGACGGTCCGGCGGAAGGCCATGCGCAACCTGCTGGCGACCCTGCTGCTTTCGGCCGGGGTGCCGATGATCACGGCCGGCGACGAATTCGGTCGCAGCCAGCGCGGCAACAACAACGCCTACTGCCACGACAGCGAGCTCACCTGGCTCAACTGGGACCTCGACGACTGGCAGGTCGATCTGCACCGGGTCACCCGGCGCCTGCTGCAGCTGCGCCGGGAGAACCCGGCCCTGCGCCCGGTCTGGTTCGGCCGTCCGGGCGAGACCACGCTCAGCGCGAGCCAGATGGACTGGTACAACATCGAGGGCAAGTCGATGTCCGAGGACGACTGGCACTCGTCGAATGAGCGCACCCTCCAGTACCTCGCCGCG
Organism: Cryobacterium sp. TMT4-10; assembly: GCF_004403275.1. Lineage (NCBI taxonomy): Bacteria > Bacillati > Actinomycetota > Actinomycetes > Micrococcales > Microbacteriaceae > Cryobacterium > Cryobacterium sp. TMT4-10. Next base: position 57,355 of record NZ_SOGU01000019.1, on the reverse strand, counting down.
AGCACGCCGGAGCACGAGGAGTTCAACCGGATCCTGCTGATCGTGCAGGGCCGGGAGGAGGACGTGACGGTGACCCTTCCGGTGCACGAGGGCGTCACGTCCTACACGCTCCTCTGGGACTCCAGCCACGACGACCTCAGCGACACCGTGATCGAGCACGCCCCCGGGGACCAGTACCTCGTGCCGGGCGCGTCCATGCAGCTGCTCCGGGCGCACTAGCGCGTGGCGAGGCGGCCGGAGGGTAGCGCCGGCACCCCGGCGACGGTCTGGCTGAGCCAGGCCGGCATCCCCTTCACCACCCACGCCTACCCGCACGAACCCTCTGCCACCAGCTTCGGCCTGGAGGCCGCGCAGAAACTCGGCATCGAACCGGGCCGGGTCTTCAAGACCCTGCTGGCGGATGCCGACGGCCGGCTTGTCGTGGGCGTCGTGCCGGTCACCGGCCAGCTGGACCTCAAGGCGCTCGCCGCCGCCGTGGGTGCGAAGAAGGCCGTGATGGCCGACCCGTCGCTCGCCGAGCGGAAGACCGGCTACGTGGTGGGCGGCATCAGCCCGGTCGGGCAGAAGTCCCGGCTCACCACCGTGGTCGACGACAGCGCGCTGACCTTCGACACGGTGTTCGTCTCCGGCGGCCGCCGCGGCTTCGACATCGAGCTGGCGCCGGCCGACCTGGCCCGGGCCACGGCGGCGCTGTTCGCGGCGATCGCCCGGGCCTAACCCTGTTCCAGGCCCGTTCCAGGCCCGCCGAGCCGTGAGCAACGACCCCAAAAACTCAAAAAACGGGGGCGAAACTCACGGCTCGGCGAACCTGCCGCGCGGATGCAGGGGCGGCTCGCCGAGCAGCGCTCGCCGAGCAGCGCTCGCCGAGCAGCGCTCGCGGGCAGTGCTAGCTGGCGACGGCGATCAGTCCCATCTCGGCCGGGCTGACCAGCAGCGCGTTGCGCGGAACGACCCGCACCGTGTAGCCGAATGCGCCGCCGCGGTCGAGTTCGAGCGTGCCGGTGAACAGCGTCGGGCTGCCACCCGGCCGGGCTTCGGCGTCCGCGTCCAGCGGCATGGCGGAGACGTTGCTCAGGTCGTCGTTGGCGAGACTCTTCCCGTAGACGACCTCGACGGTCACGTCCTCGGGGGTGAGCCCGTTCAGCTGCACATGGGCTCGCAGGTGCAGCTCGTCGCCGACCTGGGGCACCGTTGCGACGCCGCCGGATTCGACGTGCGTCACGGCGACTCCGGGCCAGGCCGACACGATCCGGCCCTTCCAGGCCGCGAGTTCCCGGGCCGCGCGGTAGTTGTTCGCGGCGAGGCGCGCCTCAGCGAGCCCGGCGGGCCGGTACAGCTCCTGCACGTACTGGCGCACCATCCGGCCGGCGTTCAGCTCGGGTGAGAGCTTCGCGAGGGTCTGCCGGATCGACCCCACCCAGCGTTCGGGCACTCCGTCGGCGTTGCGGTCGTAGAACTTCGGGGCGACCTGGTGCTCGATCAGCTCGTAGAGCGCGTCGGCCTCGAGTCGGTCGCGTTCGGCCGCGTCACCGGCGGCATCCGCGGTGGGGATCGCCCAGCCGTTGTTGCCGTCGTAGTATTCGGGCCACCAGCCGTCGAGGATCGAGAGGTTGAGGGCGCCGTTGAGGGCGGCCTTCATGCCCGAGGTGCCGCACGCTTCCAGCGGGCGGAGCGGGTTGTTCAGCCAGACGTCCGTGCCCGGGTACATCAGCTGGGCCATCCCGATGTTGTAATCGGGCAGGAACGCGATCTTGGTGCGCAGGGCGGGGTCGGCGGCGAACTGCACGATCCGCTGGATCAGGCGCTTGCCCTCCTCGTCGGCCGGGTGCGACTTGCCCGCGATCACGATCTGGATCGGGTGCTCCGCGTGCAGCAGGAGCGCACGCAGCCGTTCCGGGTCGTGCAGCATCAGGGTCAGGCGCTTGTACGTCGGCACGCGGCGGGCGAACCCGATCGTGAGCACGTTCGGGTCGAAGACCTTGCCGATCCAGGACGGCACGATGCTGCCCGGGTTCTGGTCCAGCCAGGCGGCGGCGATCCGGCGGCGGGCGTCCTCGACGAACTGCCGGCGCATCTGGCCCCGCACCTGCCAGAGGTCCTCGTCGGACACGGCGGGAGACGCCCAGTCGGCTTCGGAGGTGTCGCTGGTGCCCAGGCGGCTCTGCGCCAGTGCCATCAGGGCCGGGTCGGTCCAGGTCGGTGCGTGCACGCCGTTCGTGATCGAGGCGATCGGCACGTCGACGGCGTCGAAGCCCGGCCACAGTCCCTTGAACATCACCCGGCTGACCTCGCCGTGCAGCTTGGAGACGCCGTTGGCGCGCTGCCCGAGCCGCAGGCCCATCAGGGCCATGTTGAAGACGTCGGGGTTGCCGTCCTGGAAGTTCTCTGCACCAAGGGCGAGCAGGTCGTCGACGGCGACGCCCGGCAGCAGGTCGGTCTCGAAATAGCGCCGCACCAGGCTGCGCTCGAACCGGTCGATGCCGGCCGCGACGGGCGTGTGGGTCGTGAACACGGTACCGGCACGCGCCACCTGCAGCGCCTCGGCAAAGCTGAGGCCCTCGCCGATCAGGCTGGAGATGCGCTCCAGGCCGAGGAATCCGGCGTGGCCCTCATTGGTGTGGAACACCTCGGGGTCGGCCTGGCCGTTGAGGTTGCTCCAAATTTTGACCGCGCGGGCGCCGCCGATGCCGAGCAGCAGTTCCTGCAGCAGCCGGTGTTCGCCTCCGCCGCCGTACAGGCGGTCCGTGACCAGACGCAGGTCGTCGGCGTTCTCGGGGATGTCCGTGTCGAGCATCAGCAGACGGATGCGCCCGACCATTGCCTGCCAGACCCGCGCGTGCAGGGTGCGGTCATCGGGCAGTGCGAGGGAGACCTGCACGGCGGAGCCGTCCGCCCGGCGCAGAACCGAAAGGGGCAGGCCGTCGGGGTCGAGCAGCGGGTAGCTTTCCAGCTGCCAGCCGTCGGGCGAGATGGCCTGGCTGAAGTAGCCGGCCCGGTAGAACAGGCCGACACCGACCAGCGGCACGCCGAGGTCGGACGCGCTCTTCAGGTGATCTCCGGCGAGGATGCCGAGGCCACCCGAGTACTGCGGAAGGGCGGCGGCGATGCCGAACTCCGGCGAAAAGTAAGCGATGGAGGCGGGCTTCTCGCCCTCGAGGCCCTGGTACCAGCGCGGCTCCTGCAGGTAGGAACGCAGCTCGTCCCGGGTGGAGTTCGCCCAGGCGACGTAATCGCTGTCCGCGGCGAGCTGGGCGAGCCGCGCGGTGTCGACGGCGCCCAGAAGGGCGACGGGGTCGGTGCCGGTCTCGCGCCACAACTCCGGGGCGATGTGTTCGAACAGCTGACGGGTCGGCTCGTGCCAGGACCAGCGGAGGTTGCCGGCCAGCTCGTCAAGAGCGCCAAGGGACTCGGGCAGCACGGTACGGACGGTAAATTTGCGGATTGCTTTCACGCTATCCAGCCTAGAGCCGTGATGTGTCGGTTGCGTTAAGGAGGACAGCATTGGGCGGACAAATAGCGATACGGTCATTGGGTGGCTAAGACAGCAAAACGCGCAGGCGCGGCTCCTGAAACTCCTTCAAATCCCGCCCGGATCCCGGACGTCCCCGACGTCCCTTCGGCTCCGCCGACGTCGCGGACGACGGTACCGATGACGCCGAAGTTCGGGCGCATCCCGATCCTCGATCTCTCCCCGCAGGTGAACGACAATCTGTGGCCGGCGAAGGCCTTCGTCGGCGAAGCGGTGCCGTTCAAGGCCACCGCATTCCGTGAGGGCCACGACCTGATCGGCGTTATGCTCCTGCTGACCGCGCCCGACGGCACCCGGTCGCAGCATCCGATGTCCCTGACCGTGCCGGGAACCGACCGCTGGGAGACCACCGTGGGCCTCGGCAGCCAGGGCCGGTGGCAGTACCGGGTGCGGGCCTACGCCGACGACTGGGCCACCTGGCAGCACAACGCGTCCCTGAAGATCCCGGCCGGGGTCGACGTGGAGCTGATGTACCTGATCGGATCCGACCTCCTCCAGCGCGCGGCCGCCGACAAGACCCGGCCCCTGGCCGAGCGGCGTCTGTTCACGGCGGCGGCGAAGACACTCGTCGATCCGGCCAAGTCCCCGGATGCGCGCTTCGCGGTGATCTCCAACGAGAAGCTCAACGCCGCGGCAGCCGTGCGCCCACTCGCCGGGCTGGAAGCCTTCTCCGAGTCCCGCACCGTGCTCGTCGAACGCACCCGCGCGGGCGTCAGCTCCTGGTACGAGTTCTTCCCCCGTTCCGAGGGCGCGGTCAGGCGCGCGGACGGGACGTGGCAGAGCGGAACCTTCCGCACGGCCGCCGGCCGTCTCCCCGGAGTGGCGGCCATGGGCTTCAACGTCGTCTACCTGCCGCCGATCCACCCGATCGGCCGGTCGTTCCGCAAGGGCCCCAACAACACCCTCAACGCCGGGCCGAACGATCCCGGATCGCCCTGGGCGATCGGATCGGCCGCGGGCGGACACGACGCCATCCACCCGGATCTCGGCACCGTGGACGACTTCACCGCGTTCCTCGACGCCGCCCGGGGCAACGGCCTGGAGATCGCGATCGACCTGGCCCTGCAGGCCTCCCCCGACCACCCCTGGGTCACCGAGCACCCGGAATGGTTCACCACGCTTCCCGACGGGTCGATCGCCTACGCCGAGAACCCGCCGAAGAAGTACCAGGACATCTACCCGATCAACTTCGACAACGACCCGGCCGGGATCCGCGCGGAGGTGCTCCGGATCGTGCGGTACTGGATCGGCGTCGGCATCAACATCTTCCGGGTCGACAACCCGCACACCAAGCCGCTCGATTTCTGGGAATGGTTGATCCACGAGATCACGTCCGAGTTCCCGGACGTCGTCTTCCTCGCCGAGGCGTTTACCCGCCCGGCCCTGCTGCAGGGCCTGGGCAAGGTCGGTTTCCAGCAGTCGTACACCTACTTTACCTGGCGCAACTCGAAGCAGGAGTTGTCGGAATTCTTCGACGGCCTGGCCCATGAGACCGCCGACTTTCTGCGGCCGAACCTGTTCGTCAACACCCCGGACATCCTGTCGGAATACCTGCAGTTCGGTGGCCCGGCGGCGTTCAAGATCCGGGCCGCCCTCGCGGCCACGGCGGCGCCGACCTGGGGCGTGTACAGCGGTTTCGACCTCTTCGAGAGCGTGGCCCGTCCCGGCGCCGAGGAGAACATCGACAATGAAAAGTACGAGTACCGTCCGCGCGATTTCGCGGCGGCCGAGGCACGCGGCGCGTCCCTGGCTCCCTACCTCACCCTGCTCAACCGTATCCGGGCCGAGCACCCGGCCCTCGGGCAGTTGCGCAACCTCGACATCCACGGCAGCGAAGACGAGGCCATCCTCGTCTACAGCAAGTTCCTCGACGCCGAATTCACCGGCACCGGCCGGTCCGACGCGCTGATCATCGTGGCCAACGTGGACCCACACTCGGTGCGCCAGACCGTCGTACACCTGGACGTCACCCGCTTCGGCATTCCGCAGGGCGGATCGTTCGAGGTCGAAGACCTGGTCACCGGAGCCGTCTGGAACTGGTCTGCCGACAACTTCGTGCGCCTCGACGCATTCACCGAACCGGTGCACATCCTGCACGTGAAGGGACCGATTACATGAAGCACGCCCATCCCCGTCCCACCGACGGAGCCGACATGCCGGTGATCCCGGCGCACGTCCTGGAAGCCGTCGCGGCGGGCAGCTACTACAACCCACACGAGGTCCTGGGCCAGCACCTGCTCGCCACCGCCGGCGTCAGCGACCCGCTCACCGTCATCCGTGCCCTGCGGCCGCTGGCCACCGAGGTCATCGCGGTGCTGTCGACCGGTGCCCACGTGGAGCTGGCACACCTGAGCCACGGTATCTGGCAGGGTGTCAGCACCCTCGGCCTGCAGGACTACGTCCTGGAGACGCGCTACAGCGACGCCCCCACCTGGATCGTGGACGACCCGTACCGGTATCTGCCCACCCTGGGCGAGCTCGACCTGCACCTGATCGGCGAGGGGCGGCACGAGCGTCTCTGGGACGTGCTCGGCGCGCACTACCGGCCGCGCGTGGGACCGCTCGGCACCGGCTCCGGCACGTCCTTCGCTGTGTGGGCTCCGCACGCGCAGGCGGTCAGGGTGATCGGCGACTTCAACCAGTGGAGCGGCGTGCTGCACTCCATGCGCAACATGGGCAGCACCGGCGTCTGGGAGCTGTTCGTGCCCGGGCTGGCCGCCGGCTCCAACTACAAGTTCGAGCTGCTCGCTCAGTCGGGAGACTGGGTGCGCAAGGCCGACCCGATGGCCCGGTACACCGAGATCCCGCCGAAGACCGCGTCGGTCATCGGCGAGACCAGCTACGAGTGGGGGGATGCCGGCTGGCTGACCGAGCGCTCGGCCTCCGACCCGCACGACCGGGCGATGAGCATCTACGAGATGCACGTCGGCTCCTGGCGGCCGGGCCTCGGCTACCGGGACCTGGCCGACGAGCTGATCGCGTACCTGGACGAGCTGGCCTATACGCACGTCGAATTCATGCCGCTCAGCGAGCATCCGTACGGCGGTTCCTGGGGTTACCAGGTCACCGGTTACTACGCGCCGACGAGTCGTTTCGGCCCCCCGGACGACCTGCGCTACCTGATCGACCGGCTGCACCAGGCCGGCATCGGCGTGATCATGGACTGGGTCCCCGGTCACTTCCCGAAGGACGACTTCGCCCTGGCCCGGTTCGACGGCGAGGCGCTGTACGAGCACCCCGATCCGCGCCGCGGCGAGCAGATGGACTGGGGCACCTACGTCTTCGACTTCGGTCAGAAGCAGGTGCGCAACTTCCTGGTCGCGAACGCACTGTACTGGCTCGAGGAGTTCCACATCGACGGCCTGCGCGTGGACGCCGTCGCCTCGATGCTCTACCTGGACTACTCCCGCGAGGACGGTCAGTGGGAGCCGAACATCCACGGCGGCAACGAGAACCTCGAGGCGATCAGCCTGCTGCAGGAGATCAACGCCACCGCCTACAAGCGCAATCCCGGCGCGGTGATGATCGCCGAGGAGTCCACCAACTGGCCCGGCGTCACGGCCGCCACGTCGGGCGGCGGCCTCGGTTTCGGCATCAAATGGAACATGGGCTGGATGCACGACACGCTCGAGTACATGAGCGTGGACCCGATGTACCGGGCGCACCACCACAGCGAGCTGACCTTCTCGTTCGTCTACGCCTTCAGCGAGAACTTCCTGCTGCCGATCAGCCACGACGAGGTCGTGCACGGCAAGGGTTCCCTCGTCTCCAGGATGCCCGGCGACTCCTGGCAGCAGCTCGCGAACGTGCGCGCGTATCTGTCCTTCATGTGGGCGCACCCCGGCAAGCAGCTCCTGTTCATGGGCCAGGAATTCGGGCAGCGCTCCGAGTGGAGCGAGGCGCACGGCCTCGACTGGTGGACCCTCGACCAGCCGGCCCACCGGGGCCTGTTCAACCTGGTCGGCCAGTTGAACCGGGTCTACCGGGCCAACGCGAGCCTCTGGGCGCGCGACTACGACGCGAGCGGGTTCGAGCTGCTCGACGGAGGCGCGGCCGCGCAGAACGTCGTCTCGTTCCTGCGCTGGGACAACGACGGCAACCCCGTCGCCTGCCTGTTCAACTTCTCCGGTCAACCGCACATCGGTTACCAGGTCGGCCTGCCGTTCGCGGGCGTGTGGGAGGAGATCCTGAACACGGATGCCGAGGAGTTCGGCGGTTCCGGGGTCGGAAATCTGGGCGCCGTGGAAGCCTCGGCTACCCCGTGGGCGGGCCGCCCGGCATCCGTCGTTCTCAGCCTGCCGCCCCTCGCGGGCCTCTGGTTGCGACTGCGCCGCTAACGACGACGCGCTCAGTCCGCGAAAGCGCGAAAAGGCCCCCTCGACGATGCCGAGGGGCCTTTTCGCGGCCTCAGCTGCGTGCGCCCAAGCGTCGCCGCCCGAACGAATTCGACGGAGATTCTGCCGGAATCGGCCCCAAACCCTACCAAACGGCGATTTTAGAGCAGAATCTCCGTCGAATTGGGTCGACGGCGTCGCCTCTGGGTATGGGCTCGGGGCGTCGGTTAGTAGAGCAGCGCGGTGAGGCGCGAGCGGGTGGGCGGCACCCGCGGGTCGTCCTGGCCGACGACCTCGAACAGTTCGAGGATGCGCTCCCGGATCTTGTTCCTGCCGACCGGCTCCTGCGCGGGGAAGAGCTCGAGCAGCCGATCGAAGGCGTCCTCGATGTGGCCGCCCGACAGATCGAGGTCCGCCACCAGGAGTTGCGCATCGAGGTCCCCGGGAGCGGCAGCGGCGGCCGCACGGATTTCGGCCATCGTCTTGCCGTGCAGACGGGCCAGCAGGCTCACCTGCGCCAGGCCGGCCACGGCCATGGTGTCCCTTGGGTCGCGGGCCAGCGCGGTCTTGTAGAGGGCGATCGCTGCCTCGTAGTCCCCACGCTCGATCGCGTCGTAGGCCTCGCGGTGCAGGGGCGGCAGCTCCGGCTCGGCCGGGACCGGCGCCTCGGAGGCGTCTCCGGCGGCTCCCGCACCGACTGCGGGCGCGGCGGCGGTCCCGGTGACTCCGTGCTCCGACGCGAGCTCGAGCACACGCTCGAAGACCTCGCGCACCTGGGCCTCGGGCAGCGCCCCGTTGAACAACGCCACCGGCTGGCCGCCGATGACGGCGGCCACGGTCGGGATCGACTGCGCCTGGAACGCCTGCGTGAGCTGGGGGTTGGTGTCGACATCCACCTTGGCCAGCACGAACCTGCCGGCGTACTCGGCGACGAGCCTCTCGAGCACGGGCGAGAGCTGCTTGCACGGCTCGCACCACTCGGCCCAGAGGTCGACGATGACCGGCACCGTCATGGACAGTTCCAGCACCTCTCCGAAGTTCGCGTCGGTGCCGTCAAGAATCAGGCTCGGCACCGGCACGGGCGCCCCCGCAGGTGCGGCCGGCGCACCGGGGACCGGAGCGGCCGGGCGGTTCACCAGGGACGACAGGTCGACGGCGCCGCGCATGTTCATTCCGGACGGGGGGACAGTGGTCATGGAATCTCCGAGGATGAGATGAGGCCCTGGGCGATGCCAAGGAGGACGATTTTTTCTTTCGAACCGGCTGCCGGAACGTGGAAGAGGAGCTGGTCACCGTAGACGCTCTGGATGCCCTTGGCGGTTTTTTCCACTCCCGAAAGCGCCTTGCTGGCCCCTTCGGTCTGCACCGTGGCGCCGCCATCGAGGATCTTAGCCGTCTCCGTCTCGGTCAGACTCACCGCGACGATGCTGCCGGAGTCGTTGGTGGCCAGGGCCACCGTCGACCCCTTCCCGACGGCGGTCGCGAACTCGAGGGACGCCGTCTTGGAGAGCTTGCCGATCCGGTCGGCCCTGAGGGTGGCCACCTGGGTGCGGAAGGTGTCCCCCTCCGCCTCGAAGAGACCGAAGGAGGGGCTGGCCTCCCCCTGCATCAGGATGTCGGCGTAGGCCGCGGCGACCTCACCCGGCGGCAGGGCCAGGAGTTTGGAGTCGGGCGCGATGATGGGCGCGCCGATGCTCGCCGGCGCCACGTCGGGAACCTTCGCGGCCGGTTCCAGCTGCATCGCGTACTCGACCAGGTAGTCGGCCCGCGGGCTCTCCTGCCGGAGCACCAGCGCCAGCGGGGCCACGGTGGGCGCGGCCTTGTCCTGGATCACGGTCAGGACAACCCGCGGCCAGTTCGAGGACTGCTGCGGCAGCTTCAGCGTGAGCGGTGCGGCCGGAAGGGCCGGCACGGCCTTCAGCGCGGGGTCCACGGCGCGCACCTTGTAGTTGGCCAGCCGTTCCGCGAGGGCAGGACCGGTGAACCGGGTCGCGATGGCCTCCGCATCCAGCTTCGCGTCGGCGTCGGTGGAGAGTCTGGAAATGTCGGAAACAATTCGCTCCAGTTGTGGCACCGAGACGGCGGGCGGCGGCACGTCCTCGGCCGCGGGGAGGTCGGTGGCTCCGGGAGTCGCGGTGACCGACGCCTTCGGGGCGGACGGCGCGCTCGGCCAGAAGTCGGCCGAACACCCGCTCAGCAGGAGGCCGGACACCAGGACCACGGGGACAACCCTGACCATGGAGCGGGTGACCGACCGACGCGAGCCGGTGATCTCGCTGGCCTTGATCGCCTTGGGACGGGGCACCCGCGGGAGCCGGGGCATCCGCGGGCCGCGGGGCAGGTTGCGGCGCGGGCCATGCGAACGGCGCAGGTGCAGCAGGGCCAGCAGATACATGACCAAGCCGAGGAGGGCGACGATCCCGCCGCCCGCGATCAGCGGGCCGGCCCACGGGGTGGAGTTGTCGACGGGCCAGGACAGGGTGACCGTCGTCGGTGCGGGCGCGGTGCCGTCGGACGCGACGATCAGGGAGATGCCCTCCGGAACGTGGACAGTGGTGGTCAGGGTCTTCTTGGCGGTGAATTCCTGGAGCCACATGTCAGACCCCGCCGGGTTGGTGATCGTCTCGGCCACGGGCGCAGCAGTCTCCGATGATGCCGCGTCGGCCGCTTCGGCCGCGGGGGCCTCGACGATTTTGCTGCTGAGCCGGGGAGCGTTCCTGGCCTGGCGGATGTCCGCATACGGGGAGTCCCCGAGCCAGGCCTTCACGTCGCTGGAACGCCCGTAAGCCAGGAAGACGGTGTCGGCACCGGTGACGGTGACGGTCTGGCTGCCGTCGAACGCGGTCAGCGCACTGGACTCGATCACCGCGTACCGGGCCTCGTCCGCGATGGTCGCGCTGAGGCTGGTGGATGCCGGTTCGAGAAAGACCGTCCGCTGGGCGATGCCGAGAACGATCATCCCGGCCGCAAGGACGAATGCCACAATGGCAATAAGAAAACGCACGTAAACCCTCCTGTGTTGCCCGCCGCTCACCACACGCTTGGGGCGGGCACTGCCCGGTTTTGGGCCCGGGGAGCAGCAGACAGGACATTTCACGATACTGGTTGCCCCTGAGAGCTGCCTAATAGTCCTTCAACTGGGACCGGCCGCCCCCTCCCCAACATACTAAAATTGACGAGACTCCCCCCGATGCACCGTGGTCGGGGGTCCGAGTCCCATTTTGAGGAGATAGCGTGGCACTCGACGAAGCTGATTTCACCCAGGTTTTCCGTGGATACGACCGGGAAGAAGTTGACAAGGCCATCCAGGGTCTTCGTCGCGACCTTATTCAGGCCAACAGCCAGGGCACCGAAGCGAACAAGGAGATCAAACGCCTCACCGCCCACATCGAGGACCTGAACGCCGAAATCGAGGAAGTGGGCAGCCCCACCTTCTCCGGACTCGGCACCAAGCTGGAGAACACCCTCCGCGTCGCGGAGGAACAGTCGACCCGCGTCATCGCCCAGGCCGACATCGACGCCGAGCGGCTGCGCGCATCCGCTGCCAGCGAAGTGCAGACCCTGCGCCGTGAGGCGAAAGACCACGCCGACCGCGTTCTTTCGGATGCCGGCGTGAAGGCCGGCCGCATCATGGACGACGCCATCGCCGAGGCCGACGACCTCCTGGCCCGCGCCCACGACGACTCCACGACGCTGACCCAGGACGCCATGCACGACGCGGCCGCCATCCGCGGCGCCGTGGCCACCGAAGCGGCCGAGCTGCGGTCCACGGTGAAGCGGGAGGTCGCCGCGATCCGCTCCGAAGCCGAGCGTGAGGCCGCCGAGGTGCGCGTGGTCGCCCAGCGGGAAGCAACCGAGGCGCAGGAGATCGCGGCCGGCCTGACGACGGAGACGGAGCTGACCCGGGCCGAGGTCGCCCACGAACTCGACCAGCAGCGCGCCGACCTCGCCCGCGAAACCGAGCAGGCCAGAATCGACCTCGCGGCCGAGACCGAGCAGGCGCGCGTCGACCTTGCCCGGGAGACCGAGCAGGCCAGAATCGACCTCGCCCACGAGACCGAGGCCGCGCGCACCGACCTCGCGGCCGAGATCGAGCAGGCCCGCACCGACCTCGACAGGGAACTTGAGCAGGCCCACGCCGACCAGGCGATCGCGGCCGACCAGGCCCAGACCGACCTGGCCAGGGACCTCGATCGCAGGCGGGCGGACCTGGAGCACGAGACCCACAAGGCGCGCGCCGACCTGGCTGCCGAGACCGAGCAGGCCCGGGCAGATCTCGGGCGCGAACACGAACAGGCCAGGGCCGATTTTGCCGCGGACAGCGAGCAGCTGCGCATCGACCTCGAGAATCACCTGACGGCCGCTCGCAAGCGCGGCGAACACGAGGCCGCGAAACTGAAGCGGGAGATCGACCAGACCAGGGCCGACCTGGACATGGAGCTGAAGGCCCGCCGGGACGAAGCAGAGCAGGGGCACCTGACCCGTCACCAGGAGGCCGTCGCCCAGACGCAGAAGTTCATTTCCGACGCGACCCGGCAGCTCACCGAGACCACCCAGCGCACGGCCGAACTTCGCGCCCTGAACGACCAGCTGGACGCTGACGCCCGAGACGAGGCCCGAGCAGTGAAGAAGACCGCGGAGGAATCCGCGGAACGCACGGTGCGGGAGGCCGAGGCCCGCGCGAGCGCTCTGGTGACGGAGGCGGAATCGCGCACACGCGTTCTCGTTGAGGACGCGGAGGAGCGCCTGTCCCAGATTAGGATTGAGCGCGACGCGGTGGCCGGCTACTTCGAGAGCCTGCGCGGCCTGCTCACCCAGGCGGAGAGAGTCACCTCGGACGAGTAGTCCACCAGCAGCAGCAGCAGCACCGACGATGAGAACCGACGCCGAGTCGTCGCCAATGGGGGAGCACGTGAAGATTCAAAATGCATTCCGAGTCGGCCTGATCGGAACCCTCGGCGTCGGCGTCGGACTACTGATCATCTCCTCCGTTGTCACGCTGCAGACGATCATCACCTACATCGGGGCCGCGCTCTTCCTCTCGCTCGGACTCGACCCGGCCGTGTCCTGGCTGGAGAAGAAAAAGTTCCCGCGCCGGTGGGCGATCCTGACGGTTCTGGCCGTCGTACTCAGCGTCCTCACCGGCATGGTCTTCGCCGTCGCCCCGATCATCGTCGACCAGGTGTCCAAGCTCTCCAAAGCCATCCCCGACCTGGTGAAGTCGGTCAACTCCTCGACGTTCCTCACCGACCTGCAGAACCAGTTCCCCGGCCTGGAGGTCTCCAAGATCGTCACCTCGGTGACTGACTTCCTCGGCAAGAACCTGACCTCGATCACGTCCACGGTGATCCAGTCCGGCATCGCCGTGGTGAGCGGCCTGTTCGGCGCTTTGATCATCCTCATTCTCACGCTCTATTTCACGGCCTCCCTGAACGGCATGAAGCACGCGATGTACCAGCTGGTGCCGGCGTCCAAGCGGGAGCGGTTCGCCGACCTCAGCGAGCAGATCACGACCGCCGTCGGCCGTTTCGTGATCGGGCAGGGTGCCCTGGCCCTGTGCAACGGCGTGCTCAGTTTCATCTTCCTGTCCATCATCGGGGCCCCCTTCCCGGCCTTGCTGGCACTGATCGCCTTCCTGTTCTCGCTCGTTCCCCTGATCGGGACCATCACCGGTTCGATCATCATCGTGCTGACCTGCCTGATCCCCGGGATCGGCAGTTCGCCGTTCACGGCCCTGGTCGCAGCGATCTACTACCTCATCTACATGCAGGTCGAGGCGTACCTGCTCAGCCCGAACATCATGAACCGCGCCGTCGCCGTACCAGGGGCGCTCGTCGTCGTGGCCGCCCTCGCCGGCGGAAGCCTGCTCGGCATCCTCGGCGCCCTGATCGCCATCCCCGTCGCCGCGGCCGCCATCATGATCATCAAGCAGGTCGTCGTGCCGAGGCAGAACGAACTCTGACGAATCGGTTCGGCTAGGCGAGCGGGCCGGTCCACTCCGTCGGCAGGGGTGCGGCCGCCGGGTTGACCACGGCGACGATCTCGTCCAGGACCCGGCGCGTCTGGCTCTCCCCGACCCACAGGTGCTTCCCGCCGTCCACGGCGATGAACCGGGTGCCCGGCACGCTGCTGAAGCGCTGACGGGCCTCCTCCGGCCGCAGGTAGTCGTCGTGCTCCGGGATGATGGCGACGAGGGCCCGCTCATTCCCCGCCCACCTGGCCAGATCCGCATCCGACGCCCGGTGCAGGGGTGGCGACAGCAGGATGGCGCCCCGGATCGGGTGCTCGAGACCGTACTTGATCGCCAGTTCGGTGCCGAAGGACCAGCCGACCAGCCAGGGGTTCGGCAGGCCCCGTTGGGCGACGAAGGCCATGGCCGCCGCGAGGTCCTCGCGCTCGGCGTCCCCGCCGTCGAAACTGCCCCCGCTGGTGCCGCGCGGGGAGGTCGTACCGCGGGTGTTGAACCGCAGGACGGCCAGATCGGCGAGGGCCGGCAGCCGGCCGGCTGCCTTGCGGAGGAGGTGGGAGTCCATGAAGCCGCCGTGCGTGGGCAAGGGATGCAGGGTGACGAGAGTGGCCACCGGGGGGCGGCCCACCGGTGTCGCGAGCTCCCCCACCAGGGTCAGGCCATCGCCGGTGTGCAACTCGATCTGCTCGCGCACCGCCGGCAGTTCGACTCCCCCGCGAATCTCGACCACGCTCGAACTCACGGTTTCTCCTTCTCGGACGCCCGCTGCGGCATCCCTATCTGATCTTCCAGCAGTGCGTGTGCCAGTGCCGGCGGGCCGCCAGGTCGGCGGCCTCGCCCATCAGGCCGTCGTTTCGCCACGCGACGACATGGGCGAGTCCGGGCGCGATGTGCAGGCTGCAGCCCGGGCAGACATAGGCCTTGACGGCCTGCGCACCGGTCACCGGTTGAACGGTCCAGAGGCCGTCGCGCCCGGATTCCGTGCGGCGCCAGCCGGCCCGCAGACGGGACAGGCCGTCATCCGGCTCGCCCGACCCGGCCGGCTTGCGGCCACGAGGTCGGTTGCTGCGGGCCATGGGCACAGTCTACGTCGGGGCGGCCGGCTTGCGGCCACGGGGCCGGTGGGGGCGTGCGGCGCGTTAGTACCAGCCGACGTCGCCGGAGTGCGCCCAGGCACCGCACGGCGTTCCGTAGCGGCCGCTGATATAGCCGAGGCCCCAGTCGATCTGCGTCGCGGCGTTGGTCTGCCAGTCGTCGCCGGAGGTGGCCATCTTGGAGCCCGGCAGCGCCTGAGGGATGCCGTACGCGCCGCTCGAGGAGTTCTCGGCGTTGACGCGCCAGCCGGACTCCTTCTTCCACAGCGAGACGAGGCAGTTGAACTGGTCGTCGCCCCAGCCGCGGTCAGCCACCATCCCGGACGCGATGGCCTGGGCGGAGCCGGGATCGGGAACGGCGGCCGTCGGCGCCGTAGACGACGATGACTTCGACGCTACGGGGGCCGCGACGGGCACCGGAACGGGAATGGGCTTCTCGTTCACGGTGAAGCTGTCTCGGGTCACGGTGTTCGCGTAGCCGGCGGCGACCTGGATCTCCTGGGCGGGACCAGACGGCCGGCTCACGCCGACGACCTGGAAGTACGGTGACGCGGTGGCGCCGGAATACGGGTCCACGACGGTGACCAGCACGAAGGCCGCAGCAGCCGTGAAGGCGAAAAGGAAGAGCGACGCCTGACCTCTGGACCGGGGCCTTCTCATTGCGGGCCTGACGGGTATGGCGGCGTGCTCGGACTCGATGATGCTCATATGTCTACCCACGATGTCCTGAGCCTAACCCAGATCACGCATAACAGCGAGATAACGGCGTGCGTGTTAGCGAACCGCCAGCATCACGTCGATCACGCCGTCCAGGACGACGTCGACCTGGGCTTCGCGATAGCCGCCGCGCTGGGGCCGGAATACCGCGCACCGCACGTCCTCGATCGTGACCGGGAAGCCGTCTTCGAAGTACCGCACCAGCCGGGACGCGAACCGGTCGACGTCTACCCGGCTGTAGCCGACCGTAAGGATGCTGACGCGGGAGAAACGGTGGTGGTCGGCGCGACCGAGCCGGTTGACCAGGACCTGGGCCAGATCGTGTGCCTCTTCCAGCCAGGCCTCCTTGCCCTGTGCACGCGTGGCCCGGTCACGGTCGCGGGTGGCGAAGGCATCCTCGAGCCGTTCGAGGGCCGCGTCCACGTGGGCGGGAGAATAGCCGCCCTTGTGCAGGCTGAACGCGGTGTGACGGATGGTTTCGGCCGTGAGCGGAGCGCCCTCGCCTCCGTCATCGGTGGCGTCGTACGCCTTACGAGCCGCTGCGAGGAATGACTCGACCTGCGCCGTGTTGTAACCCAGCGTCTTTTTGGGGGTGCGCGGGAAGGTCGTGGTCACTGCGTCATGCTGCCTCACAGCATCTCCTCTGTTTCGAGCGTCAACTGTTAGGCGAAGATCAGGTACAGGGCGTACGCGGCTGCGGCCGACGGAAGGATCGAGTCCAGCCGGTCGAGGAATCCGCCGTGGCCCGGCAGCCAGGAGCTCATGTCCTTGATCCCGAGGTCCCGCTTGATCAGTGACTCCGCCAGGTCGCCGAAGGTCGCGCTGAGCAGGATGACGACCCCAAAGATGAGGCCGAACCACCAGGGCTCGTGGAGCATCAGGACGGACAGGAGCACGCCGATCCCCAGGCAGGCGGCACCGGCACCCGCGAAACCTTCCCAGGTCTTCTTGGGGCTGATACTGGGCACCATCTTGTGCTTGCCGAAGCTGAGCCCCGTGGCGTAGGCGGCGGTGTCCGCCGAGATGACGATCAGCAGGAACGCGAGCGTCCACCACTGCCCCTCGGGCAGCGCCACCAGAAGCACGGAGAAACTGCCCAGGAAGACGACGTAGGACTGGATCAGCAGGCCGCCACCGACATCCGCCAGCACGCTGCTCGCATCGGCGCGGTGGCTCTTCCAGGCGAGCAGAACGACCCGCCAGAGACCGATCAGCAGGATGCCGCCGAGCGTGGCCAGCCACTGGCCGGTCGCTCCGAAGTAGAACGCGGCCGGCACCACGGACACGGCAGCCAGTACGACCGGGATGCGGGGCACGTTCCGCCCGGAGTGGCGAAGCGCCTGGGCCAGCTCGAAGGCGGTGAGGCCGACGAACGCGGCCGCGCAGACCATGAACAGGTCCTTGACCACGATGAGGCTGAACAGCATGAACAGTCCCAGCGCCAGCCCGATCAGGGTGGCGAGGATCAGGTTGCGGCCCGTGCGAGCCTGGATACGCACCTGCGTCGCGTCCAGCTGCGCCCGGGTGGCCTGCATCTGACGTTCGATGTCAGCCCTGGTGGACTGGACCTGGGCCCGGAACTCGGCACGGCTGACGCCATGCGCGCGCTTGGGCGGCAGGTCTTTTTTCGAATCGTCCGTCATGGTGCTGAACTCCCTAGATCTCGAGGAGTTCGGCTTCTTTGCGCTTGAGGGCATCGTCGATGGCATCGACGTGGGCCTTGGTGATCTGTTCCAGTTCCTTCTCACCGCGGGCCACGTCGTCGTCACCGACCTCGGTCTTGAGGGCCTCGAGTTCGTCCTTGGCCTTGCGCCGGAGGTTGCGCACGGACACCTTCGCGTCCTCGGCCTTGGTGCGGACGATCTTGACGTACTCCTTGCGGCGGTCCGCCGTCAGCTCGGGCAGAGTGGCGCGGATGACGTTGCCGTCATTGCCCAGGTTCGCCCCGAGGTTCGGGGTGTCGCGAATGGCCTGCTCGATATCGCGCAGGGCGCCCTTGTCATACGGGCCGATCAACAGCGTGCGGGCTTCCTGGTTCTGGAGGGAGGCGATCTGCTCCAGCGGCGTCGCCGTGCCGTAGTAATTGACCAGGATCTTCGCGAACATCTGCGGGTTCGCGCGGCCGGTTCGCACGGTCGCGAAATCGTCCTTCGCGGCTTCGACAGCCTTGTGCATGCGTGCGGTGGCATCGGACAGAACATCCGTGATCACGGTGACTCCTTCTTCGGTGGCGTTGACAAGCTTAGTTGGAGACGAGGGTTCCCAGATCGGCCCCGAGAATGGCGGCCGTCACGTTGCCGTGCGGAGCCATCCCGAAGACCTGCATGGGCATGCCGTTGTCCATGCAGAGGCTGAACGCGGTCGAGTCGACGACCTTGAGCCCGCGCTGCAGGGCCTCCTGATAGGTGATGCGGTCGATCTTGTGCGCGTCCGGGTTGGTGCGCGGGTCATCGGAGTAGACGCCGTCCACGCCGTTCTTGGCGACGAGCACGATCTCGGCGTCGATCTCGAGGGCACGCTGCGCCGCGACGGTGTCGGTCGAGAAGTAGGGCAGTCCGGCACCGGCGCCGAAAATGACGACGCGGCCCTTTTCCAGGTGGCGCTCCGCGCGGCGGGGGATGTACGGCTCGGCCACCTGGGTCATCGCGATGGCGGACTGGACCCGAGTCTCAGCGCCCGCCTGCTCCAGGAAGTCCTGCAGCGCCAGCGCGTTCATGACGGTGCCGAGCATCCCCATGTAGTCGGCCCGGCCACGGTCCATGCCGCGCTGTGACAACTCGGCTCCACGGAAGAAGTTGCCGCCGCCGACGACGATCGCGATTTCGACCTGCTTGGCCGCTTCGGCGATCTCGCGGGCGAGGGCGCTGATGACGTCGGGGTTCACGCCGAGGCTTCCCGCCCCGAATGCTTCCCCAGAAAGCTTGAGGAGGACCCTGCGCTTTTTGACCGAATCTGACATGCTGTGCGCGTCCTTCCGTTGTACCTGTCTTAAAACTACTGGGTGAGCTACTGGGCGCGCACACAGAGAAGGAGACCGGATTGCGAATGCAACCCGGTCTCCATCGTTACTCAATTTCTCGTTACGCGCCGACCTTGAACCGGGCGAAGCCCGAGACGGTCAGTCCGGCGTCCGCGAGAACCTTGCTGACGGACAACTTGTTGTCCTTGGCGTAGTCCTGCTCGAGGAGTGCGACCTGCTTGAAGTAAGCCGTGACGCGACCCTCGACGATCTTGGGCAGAGCCGCTTCGGGCTTGCCCTCGTTCTTCGAGATCTCGGTCACAATGCGGCGCTCGGCCTCGACGGCGTCGACGGGAACGTCTTCGCGCGCGAGGTACTCGGGATTCGCGAAGGAGATGTGCTGGGCCACGCTGCGCGCGGTCTCTGCGTCGTCTCCGGAGTAGCCGAGAACAACACCGACCTGCGGGGGCAGGTCCTTGCTGGTCTTGTGCAGGTAGATCGCGAACTTCTCACCCGTGACGGATGCGACGCGGCGCAGTTCGAACTTCTCGCCGATGATCGCGGCTTCGCCGTCGATGAGCTGGCCGACGGTCTGGGCGTCGACCGGAGCGGCCAGGCCTTCCTCGACGGTGGTGGCGCCGGCAGCGGCGACCGCGTCCAGGACCTTCTCGGCCAGTGCGACGAACTTGACGCCCTTGGCGACGAAGTCGGTCTCGCAGGCGAGTTCGATCATGGTGGCGGTGTTGCCGATTTCCTTGGCCGCGACGAGTCCCTCCGAAGTGGAGCGGTCGGCGCGCTTGGCGTTGCCCTTGGCACCCTTCATCCGGAGGAGTTCGACGGCCTTTTCCATGTCGCCGTCGGCTTCAACGAGGGCGTTCTTGGTGTCGACCATGCCAGTGCCGAGGCGCTCGCGCAGAGCCTTGACGTCTGCGAGGCTGATGCTTGCCATACCGGGACCCCTTACTTGGTTTCTTCGGCGGGAGCGTCGACCGCGGCGGCTGCTACGGCTTCGTCAGCTGCGGCTTCTTCCGCGGGGGCGGCGGCAACCTCTTCGGTGGCAACCGGCTCGGCGACGACGGCCTCGGTGGCGACAGTCTCGTCAGCAACCGGGGTGGTCTCGGCCGGAGCGGCCAGCAGTTCGGCTTCCCACGCGGCGAGGGGCTCGATTTCGGCCTCCGGCTTGGCGTGGCGCTGAATGAGGCCCTCGGCTGCAGCGTCCGCGATGATGCGGGTCAGCAGGCCGACGGAACGGATGGCGTCGTCGTTGCCCGGGATCGGGTACTGGACGTCGTCCGGGTCGCAGTTCGTGTCGAGGATCGCGATGACGGGGATGCCGAGCTTGCGGGCTTCGTCAATGGCGAGGTGCTCCTTGTTGGTGTCCACAACCCACAGCGCCGACGGCGTCTTCGTGAGGTTGCGGATTCCGCCGAGGCTCTTGTGAAGCTTGACGAGCTCGCGCTTCTTGATGAGCATTTCCTTCTTCGTGAAACCGCTCTTGGCGGTGTCCTCGAAGTCGAGCTCTTCGAGCTCCTTCATGCGGGCCAGACGCTTGGAAACGGTCTGGAAGTTGGTGAGGAGGCCACCGAGCCAGCGCTGGTTGACGTAGGGCTGGCCCACGCGGATCGCCTGTTCGGCGATCGATTCCTGCGCCTGCTTCTTCGTTCCGACGAAGAGGATGGTGCCGCCGTGGGCAACCGTCTCCTTGACGAAGTCATAGGCCTTGTCAACGAACCCGAGCGACTGCTGCAGGTCGATGATGTAGATGCCGGAGCGCTCGGTGAAGATGAAACGCTTCATTTTCGGGTTCCAACGGCGGGTCTGGTGCCCGAAGTGCACGCCGCTGTCGAGCAGCTGGCGAATGGTTACGACGGCCATGAGCCGTTCTCCTTATCTGGCGCGCTGCGAGGCAGCAAAACGCCAATCGGTTTGTGTCGTGATCGGATGATCACTACTCCTGGTGCCCGGCACACATCCGCCCCGCTTCGAGAAGCAAGGACCGAGTGGACGTGGAGGCCGAATGGGCACGCGTAGTCAGCGCACGAAGCGCTGCTTGGACGAGTTTAGCACCCACCGGCACCGCGTCTGGTGCACCGCACCCCGCCCGCGCCCTTCCCCCGGCTCCTCCACAGCCAGACCCCCCGGGGTGCGCAGCACGGATGCCGCGGATACCGGCCGGCCGCATCGCCCCTGAGGCACGGTGGTCGCATGAACCTCTCCCGTTTACTCTCCGCGGCACTGCTGGTGCCGCTGGCCGGCGTGCTGCTGCCGGCGCCGCCCGGCACGCCATCGACTGCGACGAGTGTGGCGGGGACCTGGTCCTGGCCACTGGTGCCGCCGCATCCGGTGGTCGAGGGATTCAGAGCCCCTGCCAGCGAGTATGCGGACGGTCATCGCGGCCTGGACCTGCAGGCGATCCCCGGCACGGCCGTGTTCGCACCGTACGACGGTGTCGTCTCCTTCGCCGGCGTGGTGGTGGATCGCCCTGTGCTGTCGCTCGCTCACGCGGGCGACGTGGTGTCGACGGTGGAACCGGTGGCGGCCATCGTGGGCGCGGGCGAGCGCGTCGCTGCGGGGCAGCTCCTCGGGCACGTTGCCGCCGGGGGCCACTGCGCCGACCGCTGCCTCCACCTCGGGCTGAGGCAGCACGGCCGTTACGTCTCTCCCCTGCTCTACCTGGGCGGGGTCCCACGGGCGGTCCTGCTGCCGGCGCGGTAGCCGTGCCGAGTCAGGCGCGGGGGTGCGCGCTCCGGTAGCTCTGCTGGAGCCGTTCCGCGGAGACGTGCGTGTAGATCTGGGTGGTGCCCAGGCTGGCGTGGCCGAGGAGTTCCTGCACGGCGCGCAGGTCGGCGCCTCCGTCGAGCAGGTGGGTCGCTGCGGTGTGGCGCAGCGCGTGCGGGCCCGCCGGTTCGTTTCCCGGGATGCCGGCCAGCAGGGTGGCGACGAGCCGGTACACGGCCCGCACGCCCAGCCGCTGCCGCCGGGCTCCCAGGAACAGCGCGTTCTGCACCGCCGCTTTCTGCACCCCCGTTTCCTGCACCCCGCCCGCCGCCAGCACGGGCCTGGCCCGGCCGAGGTAGGCGAGGATCGCGGTCTGGGCGGGAACGCCGAACGGCACCACCCGCTCCTTCGCGCCCTTGCCCGTGACCCGAACCGTCAACCGGTGCAGGTCGACGTCGGCCACGTCGAGGCCGACGAGTTCGGAGACCCGCAGGCCCGACGCGTAGAGCAGTTCGACGATCGCGAGTTCGCGGAGCGCTGCCGGGTCATTCGTGCGGGCGCGGAGTTCGAGGTGAGTGAGCAGGTCCTGCATCTGCGCCCGGTTGATCACGCGCGGGAGCGGGCGGCCGGGCTTCGGTGAGCGCAGCCTTACCGCGGGGTCGGCGGAACTGCCGCCGGTGCGGGCCAGCCAGGCCGTGAAGCTGCGGGCGGATGCCGAACGCCTCGCGATCGTCGCCCGCGCGAGCCCCGCCTGGGTGGCGACCCAGAGCCAGTCGCGGAGCAGGTCGAGGCTCAACCCTTCCGTGTCGGTGACGCCGCGAGTCTCCGCATAGGCGACGAGCCCGGCCAGATCGGTGCGGTAGGCCCGGACGGTGTGCACGGAGAAGCCACGCTCGGCCGCAAGGTAGATGACGAAGTCGTCGACATGGGCAGCGAGGAGGCGTGCGGGCGCAGCCGTCACCCTGATTCGACCTGCCTGGAGAAGGCCTCGGTGCGCTGTTCGGGAGTGAGCGCCTCCATCCGGGCGAGGAAGGAGGCATCGAAGCCGGTTGCCGCCTCGAACTCCCCGAGGGCCACGTGGGAGTGCACGATCTGGTCGAAGTAGACGTGCACGAGGTTGATCGACTGGCCGCCCTGCAGGCCGCTGAGTTCGCCGCGCGGCGCGGTCGGATCGATGGTGTAGCAGGTCGCGGCGGCGACCGACACGGGGATTCCGGCGAAGAGTCCGGTCGTCGCGTAGTGCAGGTGCCCGCCCAGGATCGCCCGGATGTCGCTGCCGGCAACCACCTCGGCCAGTCTCGCCTGCCCCCGCAGCTCAAGGATGGCCATCAGGGGCAGCATCGTCGGCACGGGCGGATGGTGCAGCGTCAGAAGACTGCCGTGGGGAGCCGGCTCGCGCAGCACGTCCGTCAGCCAGGCCAGCTGCGCCTCGGACAGGTCGCCGTGGTGATAGCCCGGGACACTCGTGTCCAGGGCGATGATGCGCACTCCCCCAATGTCGTGCACCCGGTCGACGGGTGCCATCGACCCGGCCTCGCGCAGCAACTCGGTGCGGAAAGCCTCCCGCTTGTCGTGGTTGCCCATCACCCAGATGACGGGGGCGCCCATCCGTTCGGCCGCGGCCTCGACGATGTCGCGCACCCGGCGATACGCATCGGCCTCACCCCGGTCGGCGATGTCGCCGGTGAACACGAGCGCGTCCGGCCGGAGGCCGGACCGCTCCAGCTGCGCCATCGCCTGGTACACCGTGGTGTCGGTGTCGACCGCACCATAGAGTGCCCGGCTGCCGCCGAGGAAATGGGTGTCACTGATGTGCGCGATCAGGTGGGACGCGGGCGGGTACTGGCCCAGTTGCACGGCTGACATGACTCACCTTTCTCGGTGCCGCCCAGACTACGGCCTGCCTCCGATCATGGTGTCATTCGGAACAGGCGGCGCACCACCTGACCGTCGGCGAGCGCGTCCAGACCCTCGTTGAGTTCGGCGATCGGCCTGGTGTCCGTGTGCAGCAACTCGACCGGCAGCCGGCCATCGCGCCAGAGCTGCAGGTATGCGGCGATGTCCCGGGTCGGGACGGAGTCGCCCATGTAGGAGCCCAGCAGTCGAACGCCGGTGCCGGCGAACTGCAGGGCCTGCACGGAGAGCTGCTGCTCCGGGTTCGGCAAGCCGACCGAGACCAGGGCGCCTCCCCGTGTCAGCAGACCCAGGCAAGCCTCCATCACCCGGGCGCTACCGACCGCTTCGATGGCGACGTCCACGCCGTCCCCGGTGTGCTCGGCCACCAGGGCGGCAGCCTGCTCGGGGGACCCGGCGACATCCGCGCCGCATTTGAGGGCCAGCGCCTGCTTCTCCGGCAGCGGATCGATGGCGATCACGGTGGTTCCGGCGACCTGCGCGGCCGCCATGACGGACATCAGCCCCACCGCTCCCAACCCGAACACGATGATGGACTGGCCGGGTACCAGCCGGGCCGTGTTGAGCACGGCGCCGATCCCGGTCAGGGCGGCGCAGCCGAACATGGCGGCCACGTCGAACGGAACGTCGTCGTCGATGACGACGACGGACTCCCGGGCGACGAGCGCGAACTCCGAGAAGGCGGAGACACCCAGGTGGTGGTTGATGCGTTCACCGTCGGCCGAGGCGAGGACGGCGTCGCCGTGCAGGAGATCGCCGGTGCCGTTGGCCGCGGCGCCGCGGTGGCAGAGCGCCGGGCGCCCCGCCGTGCAGGCACGGCACCGGCCGCAACTGGGCACGAAGACGAGCACGACCCGGTCGCCGACCCGGACATCCGTGACGCCGGAGCCGAGCGCGGCCACAATGCCGGCCGCCTCGTGGCCGAGGGCCATGGGGAGCGGCCGCACCCTTGACCCGTTGATCACGGACAGGTCGGAGTAGCACAGGCTGGCCCGTTCGATCTTCACCAGGACCTCGCCGGCTCGCGGCCGGGGAACGGCCAGCTCTTCCTGCACCAGCGGCGCGCTGACCGAGTACGGGCGGGACGCCCCGGACTCACGGAGGATCGAACTGAGCATCGTGGCGGGCATCGTTGCGGGCTGCATGGCTCTCAACCTAGCCCGGGCGGGCGGCACCGCCCGCTAGCCCGCGCGCACCCACCCGGTTTCCCGCTCGCGCACCGCCCCCTCCAGATCGAGGGCCCCGAGGGAGCCCTGCACGGCCGCCGCCGACAGGCCCGCGCGGCGGGCGATGTCGTTCACGGTGCGCGGCGACCGGGAACTGAGGGCGTCGAACACCCGGATCTGCTCGCTGGTGCGGCCCCCGAACCCGGCCGTGCCACCCTCGTCCGCCGGAAGGTCGAGGGTGAGCTGCAGCATCCGTTCGCCCACGAGTTCGGCCATCTCGGCGGCGTTGGTCACGCAGACGGCGTCGTATTCGCGGATCAGCCGGTGACAGCCGGCGGACGTGGGCGAGGTGACCGGTCCGGGGACGGCGCCGAGCGGCCGGCCCAATGCCGAGGCGTGGCCGGCGGTGTTGAGCGAGCCGGACCGCCATCCGGCCTCCAGCACCACGGTGGCCGCGCTCGAGGCGGCGATCAACCGGTTGCGCTGGAGGAAACGCCATTTCGTCGGTGCCGAACCGCACGGGAGCTCGGAGATGACGGCTCCCTGGGTCGCGATCCGGCCGAGCAGTTCGTCGTGGCCGCTCGGGTAGTACCGGTCGGCTCCCCCGGCCAGGAAGGCCACCGTCACCCCCGAACTGGCCAGCGCGGCCCGGTGGGCCATGCCGTCGATGCCGTACGCGGCGCCGGAGACGATGGCGAAACCGCGGTCCACCAGGCCCGCCGACGCCTCCATGGCCACATGCTCGCCGTAACCGGATGCGGCCCGGGCGCCGACCAGGGCGATCGAGTTCGACAGGGCCAGCAGCGCTCCGGGGATGCCTCGCCACCACAGGGCCAGCGGGGCGTGAAGCCCCAGGTCGTCCACTCCGACCGGCCAGAGCACGTCACCGGGCAGGAGGAGCCGGGTGGATGCGCGCGCGGCCTGGTGCAGGGAGCGGATCACCTCGCCGGAAGACAACCGGGGCCGCCACCGTTGCAGACCCTGATCCAGCAGGGCTGCGAGGTCGTCGGCACCCTCTGCTCGGGCCTCGTCGACGGCCCCGGACTCCGCGACGACCGCCGCCAGACGGGCCGGGGTCCACAGGTCGAGCACGGCCGTGAGCGCGGGCGCGGCGCCGAGCGCCTGCACCAGCAGCCCCGCCGCTCCGTCGCCGGGCTCGGCGATGCCGGTCCAGGCGGCGCGGGCGAAGACGTCGGCGGCCTCGGTCGCATCCGCGACGGCGTGTGCTGCGGCCGCCTGCGCTGCGCCATCCTCCGGAACGTGCGCTGCGGCATCCGTTGGCGCATCCGTCGCGGCAGTCGGCCAGGACATCGGGGAGGAACGCACCGCGCCCGCCAGCTCGATGACCGTGGCCTCCGCCAGCCCGAAAATCGTCATGATGAGATTCCTTTCCGCAGGTAGAGCGCCTGCCCGACCTGTTCGATGCCCGGCCTGGAAACGCCCTCGAGATCCGAGATGGACCAGGCCACCCGAAGCACCCGGTCGTATCCGCGCATGGTGATTCCGCCGCGTTCGAGCGCACGGTCGAGGCCGGCCGTGGCGCTGCGGTCTAGCCGGGCCTGGGGGCCGCGCAGCCAGGGCCCGGGCACGTCGGAGTTCACCGACCACGGGGTGCCCGAGAGCCGGGCGGCTGCCGCGGAACGTGCCGCGACGACCCGCTCTCGGGCGACGGCGCTCACCAGGCGCGGCGTGTCCGCGGCCAGACGCAGCTGGGTGGCGGTGACGCGCTGCACCTTCAGCTGGATGTCGATGCGATCCAGCAGCGGCCCGGAGATGCGCGCCAGGTACCGGCGCCGGGCGTTCGGCGGGCAGGCGCAGTCCAGGTCGGGGGCTCCGTATTGGCCGCAGGCACACGGATTCGCGGCCATCACGAGCTGGAACCGGGCCGGAAAATGGGCGACCACATTGGCGCGGTGGATGATGATCACCCCCGATTCCAGCGGCTGCCGGAGCGCGTCGAGCACCGCCGACGCGAACTCGGGCGCCTCGTCGAGGAAGAGGACCCCGTGGGAGGCCCGGGCTGCCGCGCCCGGTCGGATCTGGCCGCTGCCCCCGCCCACCATCGCCGCGGCCGTGGCCGTGTGATGTGGCGCTTCGAGGGGCGGACGGGTGATCAGGGACCGCCCGACGCCGCGGCCGCTGAGCGAGCGCATGGAGCTGACCTCGAGCGAGGCTGCGGCATCGAGATCAGGCAGCAGCCCGGGCAGCCGGGCCGCGAGCATGGTCTTGCCGGCGCCGGGCGGCCCCACCATGAACACGTGGTGCCCGCCGGCCGCCGCGATCTGCAGCGCCAGGATCGCGTCGTCGTTGCCGATGACGTCCGCCAGGTCCGGCTCGGCGGCCTGCGGCCCGGCGTCGACGGGCAAGAGGATGGGGGTGACCGGGATCGGCTCGAGTTCGGCCCCATGCCAGATCGCGGCGTCCCGCAGGGAGGCCACGCCGATCACCCTCACCCCGGGCACGAGGGAGGCCTCGTCGACGTTGCCGGCGGGCACCATGACCGTGTCGTGGCCGAGCCGGGAGGCGGCGATCACCGCCGGCAGCATGCCGGGCGTCGGCCGCAGCCGGCCGTCGAGGGCGAGCTCGCCGATGTGCAACACCCGGCCGACCGAGTCGGCCGAAACCAGCCGGTCGGCGCCGAGGCACGCCAGGGCGATGGCCAGGTCGAACCCCGATCCGTGCTTGGGCAGCGATGCCGGGGAGAGGTTGATCGTGAGCTTGTTGCGGGTCAGGGGGCAGCCGGAGTTCTTGGCCGCCGCCCGCACCCGCTCGGTCGCCTCCGAGAGCGCAGCGTCGGGCAGCCCGATCAGGATGATGCCCGGCAGCTGGCCGGAGATGTCGGCCTCGACCTCCACGAGCGCCCCGGTCAGCCCGATCAGGGCCACCGCGTGGGTGCGGGCCAGCCCCATCAGAACACCCCCGGCAGATGCTCGATCACCGGGTCGGCGCCGGGACGGATGATCACGGCGATGGCGTCGATGCGGATGCACCGGGGCCGGAGCGTCGACTGGTCGCACCAGGCCGCGGCGAGACGGCGCAGGCGGGCGAGCTTGGCGACCGTGATGGCTTCGAACGGATGCCCGAACCGCGTGCCCGAACGCGTCTTCACCTCGACAAAGGCGACCTCTCCCCCGTTCTCGACGATCAGGTCGACCTCGCCCTGATCGCAGCGCCAGTTGCGGGCCACCAGCCGGTAGCCCGCCGCCGCCAGGAAGATCGCGGCGCAGTCCTCGCCCTGCCTGCCCAGTTCGTCTTTGCGTGCCACGAGCACCTCCGCCGCCAGCCTGCCGGGCAGGCGTGGCAGACGCCGGTGCGGCTCGGAAGCTGTGTGCTGCGCGGCGCGCCTGCCGTTGGGGAGGAACGGGCCGGCGAGCCGACGGCATCCGGCGGTTACAGGCCGAGGGTGGCCAGCGCGGCGTCCATCCGGTTGGCGATCGCCTGATAGCCCTCGTCGTTGGGGTGGAGGCCGTCGACGGCCATCCACTCCGGGTGCCCGTCGAGCCAGTGCGACGCGCCGGGGATGTAGTCGGCGCCGATCCCGGCCGCCGCAGCCTGGACCCAGCCGTTGATCCGGTCCACCGATTCCGGTCGCTCCTCGGTGTACCAGAACGGCTCCACGATGATGAAGAGGGCCTCCGGCAGGGCTGCCTTCAGCTTCGTGAAGTCGCGGGTGATCGCGGCCTTGATCTCGTCGGCGCGGGCGGGCATCGAGAAGTTGTCGTTGAGGCCCATGGTGCTGATCACGATGTCGGGGTGGTCGGCGATCACCTGGTCGACCAGGTCCGCCCCGCCCATCGCGCCCCGGTTGTTCACGAAGCCGAGGCCGTTCCGACTCGGGTTGAACTCGGTCCAGCCGCGCTCGGCCGAGATGATGCTCGACCACCGCTTGTCCGGCGCCGACGCCATGGTGCCGCGGGTGTACGAGTCCCCGTAGAAGGCGACGACGGTCTCGCCCGCGCGCGTTCCGTCCACCGGGCCGGAACCGGTGTCCCCGGCGCCGCGACTCATGAGCACCGCGACGACGGCGATGGCGCTGGTGATGGCGACCACAGAAAGAAGCCCGGACACAATCCGGAAGGTGGTTCGTCGTCGTGTGCTCATGACACCCGTTCGGAGCGGCACCCCGTGCGGCTTGGTCGCGTAGGTGCGGCCCGCGTCATCAACGCACGAGCCGGGGCACCGAGCCACCGGATGCCGCGTCCCCGGCCGCCGCGAACGCGGCATCCGTCTCGCGGAGCACCCGCAGCACGTTGGCCCCGGCCAGTGCGGCCAGGTCGGCGGCAGGCCAGCCGCGCCGGGCCAGCTCGGCCAGCAGCGCGGGGTAGCCGTCGACGCCCTCGAGGCCGACGGGGAACTCGTCGGTGCCGTCGTAGTCGCCGCCGAGGCCGATGTGACGGATGCCGGCGACGTCACGGGCGTGCTCGACGTGGTCGGCGACATCCGTCAGCGTCACCGTCGGGCCCGGCCCGGCCTGACCGCCCTCGAACCACGTGGAGTAGTCCGCGGACAGGAATTGCGGCACGAAGGTGAGCATCAGCACCCCGCCGTTGACCGCGAGGCGGCGCAGCACGTCGTCGGGCACGTTGCGCGGGTGGTCGCTGAGCGCGCGGCAGGAGCTGTGGCTGAAGATGACGGGCGAGTCGGACGCGTCCAGCGCCGCGTGCGCCGTGGCCGGGGAGACATGGGAGAGGTCGACCAGCATGCCAAGCCGGTTCAGCTCCCGGATGTACTCGACGCCGCGCGCGCTGAGGCCGCCGTGCACGGGATCGTCGGTGCCCGAATCGGCCCACTCGGTGTTGTGCACGTGGGTGAGGGTGAGGTAGCGAACGCCCAACCGGGCGAACATGCGCAGCACGGCCGGGGAATCGTTGAGGCAGTGGGCGCCCTCGGCGCCGAGGAGGGACGCGATGCGCCCGGCGGCGCGGGCGGCCTCCACGTCGGCCGCGCTGCGTGCGATGCCGAAGTCCGACGGATAACGGGCCGCGAGGCGGTAGACCCAGTCGATCTGCTCGAGTGTCCCCTGCACGGCGTCCGCGCCCAGGTGGTCGTCACTGACGTAGACCGACCAGAACTGTCCCCCGACCCGGCCTGCCCGCAGCCGCGCAATGTCGGTGTCGGTGGAGAGGCCGCGCTCGAGTCCTTCGACCGAGTAGTCCCGGTTCAACCGGCACTCCCAGGCCCAGTCGTTGTGACCGTCGATCAGCGGCGCCAACTGGATGGCCTGATCCACGACCGTGGCGACGTCGTCGGGCCGAAGGGACGGGTCACTGGTGGCGTGCGCGCTCATGCCTCCACGCTAGCCAGCGGGGATCGGAACTCGCCTACGATTGGAACGGCCCGGAGCCTCACCCACGCTCCCGCCGGCATCCGTCACCCGGCTCTGCGCCGGCTTGCGCGGCCCGGTCCGCCAGCACCAGTTAGGACGCACTCTCATGATGGGTGGACACCATGCCATGACCGGCGCCGCCGCCTGGATCGCCGTCACGGCGACCGCCGGGCACGGTCTCGGCCTCTTCCCGGTCACGCCGGTCGGCACGATCGCCGGTGCGCTGCTCTGCGCCGGGGCTGCCCTGCTGGCCGACGCGGACCACAATGCGGCCACGATCTCCCAGTCGGTGCCGGTGCTGGGCCGGCTCGTCACCACGGGGATCTCCCGCGCCTCCGGCGGTCACCGGCACGGCCTGCACAGCCTGCTGGCTCTGGTCTGCGCCTGGCTGCTCGCCAGCAGCATCGGCTTCGTGCTCTGGCAGCCGCCCGGCGCGGGCCAGCCCGTGAGCATCGGCCCGGCCCTGATGAGTGCCGCTGCGATCGCCTTCGCGGCGAAGGCCCTGGGCCTGGCCCGCGACTCGTGGTGGCTGGCCTGGTTGATCGGGTTCGCCGTGGCGGCGTTCATCGCCCTCTTCGCCCCGGAGCAGCAGTCCTGGTTCGTCGTGTGCTTCACCCTCGGTTACGGCGTGCACCTGCTCGGCGACCTGCTCACCACGGGCGGCATGCCGATTTTCTGGCCGTGGATCCCGAAACCGCCGAGATGGTGGCGCCGGGTGCCGCTGCTCGAGAGCCTCTGGTCGTCGGGCGGCTACCTGGCCCTGCCCCTGCTCGGCAATGCGGGGTCGCTGCGGGAGTGGCTCCTGCTCATCCCCGTCACCCTTTACGCCGGTTACGGCGTCGCGTTCGCCCTGCTCGAACTGGCCGGGGTCAACCTGCAATCGGTGCTGCTCGCGATCGCCGCCGCACTGCCCCTCTGACTCGCTGCTCCGCGCCCCGCTGCCCCGCCGACCCCGCCCTACCCACCCCGCCGCGAACGAATTCGACGGAAGTTTTGGCCGTATCGGGCCCAAACGGGCCCGAAACGGCCCGAAACCGGCCTCTTGCAAATTAATCTCCGTCGAATTGGTTCGACGCCGGGCGAGGCGCCGCCGCCTCCTAGGCTGGAGTTATGGGAATGCGCAACCGGCTGGTGGATCTGCAAATGAAGACGATGAGCGCGCTGCACCTGGCGGTGCTGCGGGCCACCGGCGGGCGGGTTCTCTCCTCGATCGGATCGATGCCCGCGGTCGAACTGCACACGATCGGCCGTTCGAGCGGCAAACGCCGCACGACCATGCTCACGGCCCCCGTGCACGGGCACCAGCGGTTCGTGCTGATCGCATCCAAGGGCGGCGACGACCGGCATCCGCAGTGGTACCTCAACCTCGTCGCGAACCCGGACGTGGAGTTGACGGTGCACGGCAGCACCCTGAAGTTGCGCGCGCGCACCGCCACGACCGAGGAGAAAGCGGAGCTGTGGCCGCAGATCGTCGCCGCCTACCGCGGTTACGACGGCTACCAGCAGAAGACGTCGCGGGACATCCCGGTCGTCATCTGCGAGCCCCGGTCGCGCTGACCGGGACTCGCGCACTCACAACGCGACTCAGAACGCGGCGACCGGTTCCGCGTTGCGCACCTTCGGGAAGACGGGCGGGTGGACCCCGGCCATCTCCTCCAACACCCGGATGACCTGGCAGCTGTAGCCGAACTCGTTGTCGTACCAGACGTAGAGCACGGCCTTGTTGTCCGTGCAGATGGTCGCGAGGCCGTCGACGATCCCGGCGCGCCGCGACCCGAGGAAGTCGCTGGACACGACCTCGGGCGAGTCGATGTAGTCGATCTGCTTGTGCAGTTCCGAGTGCAGCGACATGGTGCGCAGGTAGGTGTTGAGCTCGTCCCGGGTGGTGCCGTTCGCCAGGGTGAGGTTGAGGATCGCCATCGACACGTCCGGCGTGGGAACACGGATGGCGTTGCCGGTGAGCTTGCCGGCCAGCTCCGGCAGGGCCTTGGCGACAGCCTTCGCCGCACCGGTCTCGGTCAGCACCATGTTCAGGGCGGCGCTGCGCCCGCGGCGGTCCCCGGAGTGGAAGTTGTCGATCAGGTTCTGGTCGTTCGTGAACGAGTGCACCGTTTCGACGTGGCCGTCCACGATGCCGAAGCGGTCGTTCACGGCCTTGAGCACCGGCGTGATCGCGTTGGTGGTGCAGGATGCCGCGGTGACGATGGTGTCGCTCAGGTCGATGTCGGCGTGGTTGATGCCGTGCACGATGTTCTTCAGCGCACCCTTCCCCGGCGCGGTGAGCAGCACCCGGGACACGCCCGGGCAGGCCAGGTGCTGGGACAGCCCCTCGGCGTCGCGCCAGCGGCCCGTGTTGTCGACCACGATGGCGTCGTGGATGCCGAACTTCGTGTAGTCGACGGAGGCCGGGTCGGAGGAGTAGATCACCTGGATGAGCGTGCCGTTGGCCAGGATCGTGTTGTTGACCGTGTCGACGGTGATGGTGCCCTCGAAGGGACCGTGCACCGAGTCGCGGCGCAGCAGGCTGGCCCGCTTGATCAGGTCGTTCTCCGAGCCGCGACGCACCACGACGGCGCGCAGGCGCAGTCCCTGGCCGCCGCCGGCGTGCGAGATCAGGATGCGGGCGAGCAGGCGCCCGATCCGGCCGAAGCCGTAGAGCACGACATCCGTGCCGGTCTGCTCGTCGATGCCCTGACGCTCCACGACGTCCGCGAGCTGTTCGCGGAGGAAGCCGTCGAGGCTCTGCCCCGCGCCCTCCAGCTTGTAGGCCATGGCGAGGCGGGCCACGTCGATGGAGGCGGCCCCGAGCCGCAGGGTGCTCAGCGCCTGCAGCAGCGGCAGGGTCTCCCCGAGGGGCAGCTCGGCGTCGTCGATGTGGCGGGCGAAACGGTGCGCCTTCAGCAGCCCGACCACGGACTGGTTGACCAGCCCGCGCCCGTGCACGCTCGTCACGACGTTGTTTTCGCGGTACAGCCGGCCGATCAGCGGGATCATCGCCTCAGCGAGGGCCTCCCGGTCGATCCACGTGGCGCGTGCGAGGTCCGATTCCTGAAGCAAAAGAAATACCCTTCTCTCTCGACCGCATCGTTGCGCCGAGTTGTGCAGGCTGGTGCAGCCTGAGCCCCCATCCGGCCGACGGTGGCCTGACGGAGGAGAATCCCCCACGGTAGAACTCACGAACTCGGACCGCTCACGCGGTCCGGCTGAGCGGTGTCACTCGTCGAGCGCGAGCTCCTTGGGCAGCTCGAACTCCTTGGATGCGAGCTCTTCCACGTTGACGTCCTTGAACGTGAGCACCCGAACCGACTTCACGAACCGGTCAGACCGGTACACGTCCCACACCCAGACGTCTTTCATCGTCAGTTCGAAGTAGAAGTCGTGCTCCGTGTCCCGGCGAACCAACTCCACCTCGTTCGCGAGATAGAAGCGTCGCTCGGTCTCGACCACGTATTGGAACTGCCCAACGACGTCTCGATACTCTCGGTACAGGGCCAACTCGACCTCGCGGTCGTAGTCCTCGAACTCTTCTTCTTCCATGGTGACTCAATCTTACGCTGTGATTTTGAGCCAGGATCTGCGGTGCAGCACGGTCGGGCCGAGCAGCGCGATCGCGCCCATGTGGGCGGCACTGCCGTAACCCTTGTTCCCGGCCCACTCATAACCGGGGGTAACGGCATCCGCTTCGATCATGAGAGCGTCCCGGTGCACCTTGGCGATCACGGATGCCGCCGCCACCGACGCGCAGTCCTGGTCGGCCCGGATGCGCGTGACGACGTTGAGCGGGGTGACCATTGCCTTGTTCAGCCAGTCGTCGTTGCCGTCCAGGAGCACGACGCCGCCGGTGATGTCGACCCCGGCCGCGTGGAGCCGCGAGAGGGCCCTCTTGCCGGCGAGGCCGAGGGCGGCGATGATGCCCAGCTCGTCGACCTCCTGCGCCGAGGCGAGCCCGACGGCCGAGTGCAGGGCCCAGGCGACGGCCAGCGGGGCGAGGAGCTCGCGCCGCGGCTGGCTGAGCATCTTGGAGTCGCGTAAGCCGGCCGGGAACGGCGTGGCGGAGGCGTCGACGACGGCGACGCCGACGCCGACGGGGCCGGCCAGGGCGCCGCGGCCCACCTCGTCACAGCCGATCACGCAGGTCGCTCCGGCTGCCAGCAGGGCCAGCTCGACATCCAGGGTCGGATCCATGACAGCCACCTAGTCGGTCCCCGAGGGGATTCCTCGGAAAACCTCCGGGTAGTCGTCGAGCCAGGACCAACGGGCCAGCGGCCAGCTGATCACGAGGGCGCGGCCGACGACGTTGTCCTCGGGCACGTACCCCTTGCCCGGAGTGTCGCCGTTGTAGCGGGAGTCCTTGGAGTTGTACCGGTTGTCGCCCATCACCCAGAGCGAACCGTCCGGCACCACGATGTCAAAGTCGTCCTTGGACACCCGGGTCTCCCCGACCGGCAGCGTCACGTACGGTTCGTCGAGGGGGACGTCGTTGACGCTCATCTGTCCGAGGGCGTTGCAGCAGACGACGTGGTCGCCCGGCAGCCCGATGACGCGCTTGATCAGGTGGTCGTTGCTGTCCGGCGCGGACAGGCCCACGACGGAGAGGACCCACTCCGCCCCGGCGACGATGGGATTCTGCTCGATCGGCGCCTGCGGCAGGAGCCAGCCGCCCGGATCCCGGAAGACGACGACGTCGCCACGCTCGATCGGCATCAGTTTCGGCTCGAGCTGGTTGACGATGATGCGGTCGTTGACCAGCAACGTGGTCTCCATCGACCCGGAGGGGATGTAGAAGGACCGGATCAGGAACGTCTTGATCAGGAACGAGATGAGCAGGGCCACCACGAAGATGACCAGGAGGTCACGAAAAAAGAGTGCAACGCCGCGCTTCGTGCGCTTCGTTTCTGAATCCAGGCGATGAGACCGCGTGGGCAGAGAATTGTCCGTCATTAAACCACCTGAGCTCCTGACCCAGTGTACGGGTGAGGAGCTCAGGGTCAATCCAGCAGCAGCTGCGAGTCGGTCGTAACCGTTAGTCGCGCTTCTCTTTGATCTTGGCCTTCTTGCCACGCAGGTCGCGCAGGTAGTACAGCTTCGCGCGACGCACGTCACCACGGGTGACGACCTCGATGTGGTCGATCACCGGGGAGTGCACCGGGAAGGTACGCTCGACGCCGACCTGGAAGCTGACCTTGCGAACGCAGAACGTTTCGCGCACGCCTTCGCCGGAGCGGCCGATGACGACTCCCTGGAAGACCTGCACACGAGAGCGGGCGCCCTCAACGATGTTGACGTGGACCTTGACGGTATCGCCGGCGCGGAACGCCGGGATGTCCTTGCGGAGGGATGGTGCATCCACCTGGTCGAGAATATGCATATTGGTTCGCTCTCTGTATCCGCCACAGGACGACTACGGCTTATGCGGGCCCGCACGCGAACGTGTTCGGGTCAGCAAATGAATGAGTGTGTTTCGTGCCGATACGTTGCAGCTCCCCTGTGGCAGAGGCTTGCCACGGCACAAGCATTGAGTATGTCACGAAACCGCGGACTCCCACAAAGAAGAGGCCGAGCCGGCGGTCAGGATTCCGGCGGCTTCTCCCGCACGATGATCACGGGCGGCAACTCGGTGGGCGGCAGATCGCCGGGGACGAGGCCCCCACGCGCCGTCTCGTCGACGAGGATCATCATGGCCTGCACGCTCTTGCGGGCAGCGGCGACGAGCTCCCAGATGGCGAACCAGAAAACGCCGATTCCGACCAGGATGACCAGCGCGGCCAGCCCCGGAGCCCAGGTGTAGGAGAACCCCATGGCCACGATCAGGCCGTGCCAGAGGGTGAGGAATCCGACATCCGCCCAGGACACGGCGCGGGTCGTGCGCACCTCTTTGCGGGCGTAGAAGAGCAGGCTCACGGCCAGCAGGCCGAGCCCGATGAAGAGGCCGCTGAAGAAGCTGCCGACGACGTCCCAGCCGCCGGTCCCGTAGATCGAAGCACCGATCATCAGCCACGCCGGTAGCGCGAGCACGGCGATGAACTGCCAGTAGAAGAAGACCCTGCGTACGAACACGCAATCAGACTACCCGGGCGGTTCGGGCGTGTGCCCTCAGTTCGCTGGAGGCAGAAGGTCAGGGCGCACTCGGGCCGTACGTTCCAGCTGCTGCTCGCGTCGCCACGCGGCGATGGCGCCGTGGTTGCCGCTGAGCAGCACGGGCGGCACCTCGAGTTCCCGCCAGGCGGCCGGCTTGGTGTAGCTCGGGTACTCGAGCAGGCCGTCCTCGTGGGACTCTTCGACGAGGCTCTCCGGGTTGCCGACCACCCCGGGGATGAGACGCCCGACCGCCTCGATCATGGCCATGACGGCCACCTCTCCCCCGTTGAGCACGTAGTCGCCGAGGCTGACCAGCCGCACCCGGCCCGTGCGGGCGAAGTGGTCGAAGACTCGCTGGTCGATGCCCTCGTAACGGCCGCAGCCGAAGATCAGGTTGCGCTCCTGGGCCAATTCCCGGGCCATCGCCTGGGTGAAGAGCTCACCGGCCGGTGACGGGAAAATCAGCACCGGCCCGTCGTCGGCCACGTCGCCGAGGATCTCGTCGATGGCCTCGCCCCACGGCTCCGGCTTCATCACCATTCCGGCACCACCGCCGTACGGAGTGTCGTCGACGGTTCGGTGCCGGTCGTGGGTGTGGTCCCGCAGGTTGTGCACGCGCAGGTCGATCAGGCCGGACTGCCGGGCCTTGCCGACCAGGGAGACGTCGAGGACGGAGAAGAACTCCGGGAAGATCGTGATGATGTCGATGCGCACGGGAGAAGTCTACGAGCGAACGAGTACGGGTGAAGCGGATGCGGCGTCCAGGGTCACGGCCCGGTTCCCCCGTGTGCGATGGGAGAAGTAGACCGGCAGCGCGGTGAAGGCGATGGCGCCGAGGAGGTTGCCGAGGAGCACGGGGGCCTGGTTCCAGAGCCACCACTCGCCCATGCTGATGTCGGCGCCGAGCATCATTCCGGCGGGGATCACGAACATGTTGACGATCGCGTGCTCGAGGCCGAGGCTGAAGAAGATCGTGACCGGGAGCCACATCGCCAGGATCTTCCCGCCGGTCGACTTCGAGGTGTAGAACATGATCGTTCCAATGGCCACCATCCAGTTACAGAGCATCGCCTTGACGATGGCGACGAGGATGCCGCCGGCACCGGCGGCCTGGTAGGGCAGCACCTTGTGCTCGGCCAGGTGGATGATCGCCTGCACCATGGGGTCGCTCGAGTCGGTGCCGGCGTAGGTGATCGCGAACGTGTACAGGGCTGCGTACAGTCCGGCCCCGAGGAGGTGCGCGAGGATGACGACTACGAAGTTCTTGACGCACTTCCGGATGGTCGTCCGGCCTTCCAGGACGGCGAGCGGAATAAGGGCGAAGCTTCCCGTGACGAGTTCCAGGCCGAGCAGCAGAATAATGGCGAAGCCGACGGGGAAGAGGACCGCCCCCACGATCGGGAGCCCGGTCTGGGCCGCCGCGGTGAGGGCCACGGTCGTCGCCGCACCGAGGATGGCACCCGAAAGGGTGCCACGCACGAACATCTGCTTA
Organism: Cryobacterium sp. TMT4-10; assembly: GCF_004403275.1. Lineage (NCBI taxonomy): Bacteria > Bacillati > Actinomycetota > Actinomycetes > Micrococcales > Microbacteriaceae > Cryobacterium > Cryobacterium sp. TMT4-10. The sequence goes on along the minus strand of NZ_SOGU01000019.1, from coordinate 20,060 downwards.
GTGGTCAGGTTCGATTTATGTTCACCCGAGTGGATGATGTCATCGATGAGTTGGTCGGGTTTGACGTACGACATGCGCGGTTACTCCTAGAACGGATCTGCCGCGTCGTAACGAGCCGGGAAGTCGGACGGGCGCGGCGCGCCTCTCCCCTGGGGGTGGACGGGTCGCGTCTATGCGCCGTCGGTGTCGGTGGGTGCGGGCACGTCGGAGGGCTTCTCGGCCGCTTCCTCGTCCGCTGCGGGGGCCTCGTCGGCCGCGAGGGCCTCGTCGGATTCCTCGGGTTCCTCGGGGAGTTCCTCGAGAAGGCCGGGGGGCGGGGTGATCGTGACGATGCCCCGCTTGATGTCCACGGAGGGCACGATGGCCTTCACGAACGGGATCATCACGTCGCCGGCCGGGGTCTTCACGATCAGGAGGTCCTGGGCGGGAAGGTGCTCGAGCCGGGAGATGGTGCCGATCTGCACGTCGTCGCGCACGACGGCCAGGCCGATCAGCTGGTGGTCGTACCAGGCGTCTTCTTCGTCGGACTGCTCCGCGTCATCCTGGTCGATCCAGAGGATGGCCTTCGCCAGGGCCTCGGCCGCTTCGCGGTCGGGCACGTCCTTGAAGAAACCGACGGCGTGCTGGTTGTACCAGCGCAGTTCGACGAGTTCGATCTTTTTGCCGTGCCAGGGCGAACCCGTGGGCACCTGCAGGGTGAACACGGCGCCCGGGACGAAACGACGTCCCGGGTCATCCGTGAACAGCTCGAGCTTGATCGCGCCTTTGAGGCCGTGCGCCTTGGTCAGGCGCCCCACCCTCAACTGGCTGCGCGGAGTCGTGCTGTCGTTCACCGAACTCATATCCAACTACTCATTTACCAGTTCAGAAATCGGTGTCGACGACGTCAACGCGTACGCGCTTGCCGTCGGCCAGCGCGGCCACGAGGGTGCGCAGTGCCTTGGCGGTGCGCCCGGAGCGACCGATCACGCGACCGAGGTCTTCGGGGTTCACACGAACCTCGATAACCTCGCCGCGAGGGGAAGTCTGGGCTGCAACGTGCACGTCGTCCGGGTGATCAACGATTCCCTTGACGAGGTGCTCAAGCGCGGGAGCAAGCAAAATTACGCCTTGTCCTCTTCGGTTGCCTCGGCGGCAGCTTCGGATTCCTTGGGCGCTTCTTCCTTGACGACGGGCTTGTCAGCCTTCGGCTTCAGAACCGGCTTCTTCTTCTCGTCGGCGACGAAGGGAACCTTCGGCTCCTTGAACTTCACGGTGCTGACGGCGTTCTTGTCGCCCTTGAAGATGCCCCAGTCGCCGGTCAGCTTGAGGAGAGCCTCAACCTGCTCGGTCGGCTGTGCGCCAACGCTCAGCCAGTACTGCGCACGCTCGGACTTGACCTCGATGACGGAGGGCTCCTGCGTGGGGTGATAGATGCCGATCTCTTCGATGACGCGACCGTCGCGCTTGGTGCGCGAGTCGGCGACAACGATGCGGTAGTACGGTGCACGGATCTTGCCCATGCGCTTCAAACGAATTTTGACAGCCACAATTCTCCTGTGTATTTGATTTTTGGCGAACTGACGGCCGTGAGCGTGGGGGCACACTCGGCACAAGCTCAAATAAGGTTTCTTCCTGCGCCTGAGTAGAGGGTCGGACGCAAGAGAACTCGACTAACCATTCTGTCAGACATCACCCTCTTTGTGATAATCGGATGCCGATGCCACCGGCCCCGAGCCCCGCCCGTGGCACCGACGCGCGAATAGCTGTCAGGATTGGGTCTGAACACACCCGTTCGGGTGCGCCAGACCGGGAGGACCGGACGTGGGAATCGAATTTGCCCGCTCATCGCGGTCGACCATCGGCATCGAGTGGGAGCTCGCGCTCGTCGACCGGGAGTCGGGAGACCTGGTCTGCCTGGCCGACGAGGTGCTCGCCGCGCTGCGTGGGACCGACGGCGCGCCGCACCTGCACATCACCGGCGAGTTGCTGCTCAACACGGTCGAGCTGGTGTCCGGGGTGCACCACACGGTGGGCGGCGCGGTCGCGGACGTGGCGGCGCAGGTCGAGGAGGTGCGGGCGATCACGGATCCACGGGGCGTCGACCTGATCTGCAGCGGATCGCATCCGTTCGGCCAGTGGTTCGACCAGGAGGTCACCGACAAGGCCCGCTACCACCGCCTGATCGAGCGCACCCAGTGGTGGGGCCGCAACATGATGATCTGGGGCATCCACGTGCACGTAGGGATCGAGGACAAGGCCAAGGTCATCCCCATCCTGAACGGCCTCCTCGGCTACCTGCCGCACCTGCAGGCCCTGTCCGCGTCGAGCCCGTACTGGGCCGGGGTGAACACCGGCTACGCCTCCAACCGGGCGCTGATGTTCCAGCAGCTGCCCACCGCCGGCCTGCCCTGGATCCTGGAGGACTGGGAGGCCTGGGAACACTATGTGGAGGACATGACCGCCACCGGCGTGATCGAGGACGTGACCGAGGTGCGCTGGGACATCCGCCCGTCGCCGCGCTGGGGAACGATCGAGGTGCGCGCCTGCGACGGCGTGTCCACGACCGAGGAGCTCGGGGCCATAGCCGCGTTCATCCAGTGCCTGGTCGAGTGGATGTCCACCCGGCTCGACGACGGCGAGGAGGTGCCGTCGATGCAGCCCTGGTTCGTGCGCGAGAACAAGTGGCGGGCAGCCCGCTACGGACTGGACGCCCAGATCATCATGGATGCCGCCGGGCAGGAATGCCCGGTCGTCGACGACGTGCACCGGCTGATCGGCGCCCTCTCCCCCGTCGCCGAGCGCCTGGGCTGCCTGGACGAGCTGCTGGGGCTGGGCCGGATCATCTCCGGGGGCGCGAGTTACCAGCGCCAGCTCCGGATCGCCGACGACAACGACGGCGACCTGCCAGCCGTCGTCAAGGCGCTCAGCCGGGAACTGCGCACCGGCCTGTCCGGCGATCGCTGACCCGTCTCGCGGTACCCCGCCAGCGCAGACCCGCTGCTTCACCGTGCGCACAGGCATCGCGGCCGCGATCCGGCCCGGACCTCGCCGAGACCTCGCCGAACCGTGAGTTGCGACCCTTTCCGGGCGAGAAAGAGGGGCGGAACTCACGGCTCGGCGGATGTCTGAAGCGCGTTTTTGCATTCGCGCCAGGCTAGCCAGTCGGTTACGGGTCGCGGCCCCGGGCCTGGGCCTGGCCGTCTGACCGCCTTTGGCACGACTATTCCGCTGAACCCGTGACTCGCGGATGCCCGCGGGCTGCGGTTCGGGTTTTCGTGGCGCGGGCGCGGCCGGCACCGCTGGCCCGCTGTGCGAGGTGGTCCTGACCCGGCACCCAACCCCGGGCCGCGTCATGGCAGACCGGTGCCATCACCTCGGGTTTGCCCCGCACCATGCGGATCAGCCACCCCGACGTCTCGATGCTGTGGTCGTTGCTCGTGGCACTCAATGGCTGGCGACGCGTCGAATGCGCGGGCCCGGAACGGCGCCGAGCCGTGAGTTGCGACCCTCCGCAGACGAAAAAGAGGGTCTAAACTCACGGCTCGGCGGAAGGGCTGTTACGCGTTTTTGCTGTCGCGCCAGGCCAGCCAGTCGGTGAGCGGGGCCAGGTCGTAGCGGGGGCCGGAGAGCCCGAGGGTGAACAGGCGCGCGCCGAGGTCGTAGAGCTGGTCGGCCTCCTCGACCGTGCGGGCGCGCAGCTCGGTGGAGATCTCGATCTCGGCCAGGTCGCGGCCGACCGTGTCGCACCAGCCCGCCAGCACCCCGAGCTTGTGCTCGAGCACCGCGGGGGTGGAGAACGAGTGCCAGATGTCGGCGTGCCTGGCCACGATCCGCAGGGTCTTCTTTTCCCCGCCGCCGCCGATCAGCACCGGGATGTCGCGCACGGGCGGCGGGTTGAGTTTCGCCCAACGGGCCTCGATCCGCGGCAGGTCCGCTTCGAGGGCGTCCAGGCGGCCGCCGACGGTGCCGAACTCGAAGCCGTACTCGTCATAGTCGCGCTCGAACCAGCCGGAGCCGGTGCCGAAGATGAACCGGCCGCCGCTGATGTGGTCGATGGTGCGCGCCATGTCGGCCTGGAGGTCGGGGTTGCGGTAGCTGTTGCAATTGACCAGGGCGCCCAGTTCGATCGTGCTGGTCTGCTCGGCCCAGGCCGCGAGGATGGTCCAGGATTCGAAGTGCAGGCCGTCTTTGTCGCCGGAGAGCGGGAAGAAGTGGTCCCAGTTGAAGGCCACGTCCGTGCCCAGGGCCTCGACCTCGGCCACCGTCTCCCGGATCTTCGCGTAGGTGGCGTGCTGGGGCGCGATTTGCGCGCCGATGCGCACCCGGCCGGCCGTGGACGAGGGCAGGGGGGACGGCGTGGAGGAGGTCATGGGCTCATCCTAAACCGGCCACCGGGGCGCCCGGCGGCGCTGCCGAAGGTGTCACCGGCGGCGCTGCCGTGGGCGCTACCGGCCGAGCATCTTCTGCAAAGCGGCCATCTCGTCTTCGGTGGGGCCGCCGGCCTTCTTCGAGCCCCCGCTCGCGCCGGCACCGAGGCCGAAGCCCGTGCCGCCGCTCACGCCGGCGCCGAGGGCCGGCTTCTCGCCGGACGCGATCGCCAGGTTCTCCGCCGCGCGTTTGGCCGGGTTGCCCGACTTGGACCCCTTCTTCTTGGGCTGCGGTTTGCCGCGCCCGCCGCCGCCGCCCATTCCACCGGGGACCGGCCCCATGCCGGGGATGTTGGGCATGCCGCCCTTGGCGACCGTCTTCATCATCTTCGAGGCCTGCTCGAATCGCTGCACGAGCTGGTTCACCTCGGTCACGGTCGAGCCGGCACCGCGGGCGATGCGCAGCCGGCGGGAGCCGTTGAGCAGTTTCGGGGTGGTGCGCTCGGCCTTGGTCATCGACTGGATGATGGCCTCGGTGCGCACGATCTCGCGCTCGTCGAAGTTGTCGAGCTGCGCCTTCATGGCGCCGGCGCCGGGGAGCATGCTCATCATCTTCTTGATCGAGCCCATGTTGCGCAGCTGCTGCATCTGGCCGAGGAAGTCGTCCAGCGTGAAGCTGTCGGTGGAGAACTTCTCCGCCATCTTGCGCGCTTCGTCTTCGTCGAACGCGCCCTGCGCCTGCTCGATCAGGGTGAGGATGTCACCGAGGTCCAGGATGCGGGACGCCATCCGGTCGGGGTGGAACGGCTCGAAGTCGTCGAGGCTCTCACCGGTCGACGCGAACATGATCGGCCGGCCCGTGATCGAGGCCACGGACAGGGCCGCACCACCGCGCGCGTCGCCGTCGAGCTTGGAGAGTACGACGCCGGTGAAGTCGACGCCGTCCTGGAAGGCCCTGGCGGTGGCCACGGCGTCCTGGCCGATCATGGCGTCGATGACGAAGAGGACCTCGTCCGGGTCGATGGCCTTACGGATGTCCGCGGCCTGCTTCATCATCTCGGCGTCGACGCCGAGGCGTCCGGCGGTGTCGACGATGACCACGTCGTGCATCTTCTGCTGGGCGTACTTCACGCCGTCGCGGGCGACCGTGACCGGGTTCCCGACGCCGTTGCCCGGCTGCGGCGCGTACACGGGCACGCCGGCCTGGGCCCCGACGACCTCGAGCTGCGTGACGGCGTTGGGGCGCTGCAGGTCGGCGGCGACGAGGATCGGGGTGTGGCCGTCTTTGGCGAGCCACTTCGCGAGCTTGCCGGCGAGCGTGGTCTTGCCGGCACCCTGGAGACCCGCGAGCATGATGATGGTCGGCGGCTTCTTGGCGAACTCGAGCCGGCGCTGCTGCCCGCCGAGGATCTCGACGAGTTCCTCGTTGACGATCTTCACGACCTGCTGGGCCGGGTTCAGCGCCTTGCTGACCTCGTCCCCGAGGGCGCGCTCACGCACCTTGCCGGTGAAGTCCTTGACGACCTCGAGGGCGACGTCGGCGTCGAGGAGGGCGCGCCGGATCTCGCGGACGGTGCCGTCGACATCCGCCGCACTGAGCTTGCCCTTGGTGCGGAGATTCTTGAACGTCTCGGCCAGGCGATCTGAGAGGTTTCCAAAAGTAGCCATTATGCGTTTAGTTTAACCGGTCCGCAGGCCTGTCGCGTGCCGAGGTCGCGTTTGCCCTACTGCTCGACCGCGATGAGCACGGGGTCGCCGTGCACGTCGATCGTGACCACGAGCAGCGCGTCGGTCTCATCCGGGCTGATCGAATACTCGAGCACGGCGAAGTGCTCCTCGCTGCGGTGGTGGTGGGGGTGGAAGCCCACCCGCTGCAGCTGGATGGAGCGCAGGAAGTCGATCTGCTTGTCACCGGAATCCCAGATCAGGGCGTCCTCGAGGGCCTCGGGATCCATCTCCTCCAGTTCGGATTCGATGTAGGCGCTGGTCACCGAGGCCTCCTTGCTGAGGTCGGCCACGAGCGACTCGCGGGCCTCGGAGTCGAGGTCCTCGAGCGCGTTCACCATGGCCGCGGCGATGTCGAGCGCCTCCGCCGAGACCGAGGCCTCGTCCGGCGAGCTGAGGTCGATCTGCACGTCCTCGTCGCCCAATTCGGCGAAGTCCGACCAGTACACCTCACCCTCGTCGTCGCTGCCGAGAATGCCGAAGAAATCGTGTTCGATGGTCATGACTGTCCTATCCGACGAGCTTTTGCGCGAATACGTGAGGCGTGAAACCGGTGAGGTCGTTGATGCCCTCGCCCTGACCCACGAGTTTGATGGGGATGCCGGTCTTCTCCTGAACGGCCAGGACGAATCCGCCCTTCGCGGAGCCGTCGAGCTTGGTGAGCACGAGGCCGGTCACGCCGGCGTGCTCGATGAAGGCCTCGGCCTGAGTGAGCCCGTTCTGGCCCGTCGTCGCGTCGAGCACGAGCAGGACCTCCGCGATGGGAGTCTGCTTCTCGACCACCTTGCGAATCTTGGTCAGTTCGTCCATCAGGCCGCCCTTGGTCTGCAACCGGCCGGCGGTGTCGATGATCACGATCTCGGTGCCCGTTTCGAGGGCCCGCTGCACGGTCTGGAATGCGACGGATGCCGGGTCCTGGCCGTGCGCCTGCGGCCGCACGATCTCGGCGCCGGCCCGCTCGGCCCAGGTGGCCAGCTGCTCAACGGCCGCGGCGCGGAACGTGTCCGCCGCACCGATCAGCACGCTGCGGTCGTAGGTGCGGAGGAACTTCGCGAACTTGCCGATCGTGGTGGTCTTGCCGACGCCGTTCACCCCGACGACGAGCACGACGGCCGGCCGGGCGCTGAGGTTGAGGGTGGAATCGAGCTTGGAGAGTCGTTCCTCGAGGCCTTCGCGCAGCATCCGATGCAGGTCGGTCGGGTCGGTCGTGTTGTACCGGGCGACCTTGGCCCGCAGGTCGGCCACGATCTCCTCCGTGATGCTCGGACCGAAATCGGCCTGGATGAGCGCGTCTTCGAGGTCGTCCCACGTTTCATCGTCGATGAGCTTCTTCGCGAACATGCCGCGCAGTGCGCCGGAGAGAGACCAGGGGGTGCGTTCAGCCATACGCCTAGCCTACGGCGCGCCCGATGCCCCAGGGGTTGGTCTCCGGCGTGCCTCGGTCGATAATCGGTGGGCACGCACCGAGCCGCAGTCGGTTTCTTACGGAGAAAGGAACGCCAGTGCCACACACCAACGAGTTGGATCCCCACCTTCGCACCCTCGCCGCGGCACTGGACGGGCGGCTGGTCCTTCCGGGCGACGCCGACTAGGACCAGGCGAGGTCACCCTGGAACCGGGCCGTCGAACAACGTCCCGCCGCGGTCGCCATTCCCGCAGGCGCCGACGATGTGCGACTCATTATCGACGCCGCCCGTGCCGGTGGCTACGAAATCGCGGTGCAGCCGAACGGACACGGGGCGAACAGTGACCTGCGCAACTGCATCCTGGTGCGTACTTCCGCCTTTGACGAGGTGACCATCAAGGTCGAAGAGCGCTTCACCCGGATCGGCTCCGGCGCCAAATGGGGCGCCGTGCTCCCCCGCCTCGAGGGAACCGGCCTCATCGCCCTGGCCGGTACCAACCCGGACGTGACCTGCGCCGGGTACCTGCTCTCGGGCGGGCACTCCTGGTTCAGCCGGTGTAAGGGGCTCGCCGCCCACTCCATCCGCGCGGTCGAGCTTGTCGACGCGCACGGTCGGCAGCGACGCGTGGTCGCGGACAGCACTGCCGAGGGCGACGCCGAGCTGCTCTGGGGGCTGCGCGGCGCGGCCGGTCTGCTCGGCATCGTGACGGCCATCGAGATCGACCTCTACCCCGCCCCCGCGCTCTTCGGAGGCAAGATCGTGTTCCCGCTCGAGTCAGCGGGAGTCGTGTTCGAGCGGTTCGCCGCGATCATGGCGACGGCACCCGACGAGCTGACCATCTTCGCCGGGCTGATCAACATGCCCGATCTGGAGGTGGTGCCGGAGCTCATGCGCGGCCACGGTTTCGCGACCATGGATGTCGTCTTCGTCGGCGACGCCGACGCCGCCCGCACGCTGATCGCCCCGCTGCTGGCCACGGCGCCCGTCATCGCCGACATGACCGCACCGTTCGAAATCGGGCACCTCGGCGAGGTTTCGGCCGAACCAGGCGACCCTCTCCCGTTCCTCGACTGGACCGCGGCCATCAGCGAACTCGGCGACGACGGGTTCGGCCCGCTGATCGAGGCGTTCACCGCAACGACCCCCGCCGGCATCAGCATGCTCGAGCTGCGGCCGCTCGGGGGCGCGATTTCCGATCCGGCCCCGGATGCCACGGGCATCGTCGGGCATCTCGAATCGCAGTACCTCGTCTACGCGGGAGCGGTCCTGCTGGACCCGAGTCGCCGAATCGATCGGGGCAGTGTCTTCGGGCCCTTCGAGAACGCGGTCCGGGAGATCGCGGTCCGGGAGATCGCGGACCCCGCATTGTGCCGACGTTCCTCGTCCCCGGGCAGGACCTGTCCGCGGCGTTGCCGCCGGAGAGCCTCGCCCGGCTGGGGCGGATCAAGCTCGCCGTCGACCCGGACGGCCTGTTCCGCAGCAACCGGCAGCTCCCGAGCTGAAACCAGTAGGCCCTGTCCGGCTGGGGAAGGACCGCGGCTAGGGAAGGACCGGGCCCACCGAGACCATCAGGCACAGCGCCAGGATGATCACCAGCGAGAAACGGAACATGCGGCGTGCCCACGGCGCGGGGTCGCCGGTGCGCAGGCCCACGATGCCGAGCCAGATCCAGTAGGCGCCGAGCACGCCCATCACGGTCGTGTACACGTACCCCACGTAGCCGAACACCGGCAGCAGCAGCGTCGACACGACGAAGGCGACCGTGTACACGAAGATCTGGATCGTGGTGTTGCGGATGCCCCGCACCACCGAGATGACCGGCACGCCGGCGCTGGCGTACTCGTCGTGGCGGTAGATGGCGATCGAGTAGAACTCCGGCATCTGCCAGAGGAAGACCGCCAGGAAGGCGAGGACCGCACCGATGTCGATGGCCCCGGAGACGGCGACGTAGCCGGCCAGGATCGGTGCGGCACCGGACACGCTGCCGACCAGGGTGCCGTGGATCGACAGGCGCTTGGACAGCATCCCGTAGAGCACGACGTAGACGAGGAAGCCGGCCAGGCCGACGACGACGACGAGCCAGTTCGTCCAGGCGGCGAGCATGCCCATGCCGAAGACGAAGAGCAGGATCGAGAAGATGACCGCGTTCCGCACCCCCACGCGCCCCGTGACGGTGGCCCGCTTCTTCGTGCGTTCCATCACCATGTCGATGTCGCGGTCGAGCACGTTGTTGAGCACGGTCGCGGAGGCGATCACGAGCGTGGTGCCGACGCAGAGCACCACGAACAGGAACAGGTCGACCTGGCCCCGGGCGGCGAGGAGGAAGCCGGCGGCGGCGGTGAGCGCATTGCCGTAGAGCACGCCGGGCTTGGTCAGCGAGTAGTAGCTGGTGAGCGTGTCGCGGAAGGACGTTCCGCTTCCGCGGGCGGCGAGGGCCCCATCGGTGCCGTCGACCCGGTCACGTGCTGAAAACGGGGCTCGCGCGGTCATACGGAAGGTGTTCCCATCGGGTAGGCGGTATACCTCAATCATAAGCGCCGGGGTCACAGGAGAAGGACGAACCGGCAGAATGGTGGGGTGACGATCCAACGCTCCCCCGCCCTCGTCGGCATCGCCCACGGCACCTCGTCCCCCGCGGGCCAGGCCGCGGTCGCCGGGTTGATGCGCGCGGTCGCCAAGGCGCATCCCGACCTGACCGTCACCCTCGGCTTCGTCGACGTGCAGCATCCGGACACGCCGGAAACCCTGGCCGCGCTGCCGGCCGGCCTGCCCGCCGTCGTGGTCCCGCTGCTGCTGTCGGCCGGGTACCACGTGCACGTGGACCTCACGGAGGCCGTCGACGCCGGTCCGAGCGTCAGGTGACGCTCGGACCGGCGCTCGGCCCCGACGACCGGCTGATCGCCCTGCTCCGGCACCGGCTCGAGGAAGCGGGCCTGGCGGAGGAGGACGTGGCGGAGGAGGACGTGGCGGTGCTCGCGGTCGCCGGCTCCAGCGACCCCCGCGCGGTCTCGGCCTGCCGGGTCGTCGCCGCGGGGCTCACCGCGGCATCCGGTCGGGAGGTCACCCTCGGTTTCCTCTCCGCCGCCACCCCGCGGCTGGCCTGCGCGGTCACGACGGCGCGGATCGAGAACCCGGGTCGCCGCATCGTCGTGAGCAGCTACCTGCTCGCGCCGGGATACTTCCAGGGGCTGGTCGAGCGGGCGGGGGCGGATGTCGTGACGCGCCCGCTCCTGGTGCCGAACGAGCCGGCCCCCGGGCTGCTCGTCGAGCTCGTGACCGGCCGCTACCGCAGCGCGCTCTGAGGCCGATCCGCCCCGGAAGGCGCCGGGCACCGTAGCCCCCGGCGACCTCGTCCGCGACTGTGTGACGCACCGCTACGGCGCGTGACCGGCCGTTACGGCTCCGGTGTCGCCCACCCCCCATCCTCGGTACGTTTTCTCCCACGCACCCGGCGCATCCGTTTTCGCCGCACGTCGCGTCCCAGAGGAGGAAACCATCGTGTCACCGAGCCAGACCGAGACGGCACAACCCGTGCGTCGCCCCCGCCCCTCCTCCCGGCCGAACGGCCAATGGAAGGTCGACGGCACGCCCCGTTACTTTCTTCGTAGCCCTTGATCGTGTAGTTATGTGAGGGTGTTAGCCTGTCAGGCCCGGCATGGTTCTTGCCCCCAGTCGCCCCTGATCCGGGGGGTGTTGTCACCGGGCCTGACTGGCATCAGGTGATCGCTGATAGGGGCTGGACCGGGACTCGTCCCAGGCCGTTCGTAACGTGGATGCCGAGACTTGATGCCGCGGTTCAGGCCGACTTTTGGAACCTGAGACGGAGGATTCATGATCGAGAACTACGACAGCGTCGACGTCTTCATCGGCGTGGACGTCGGCAAAGGAGAACACCACGCGGTCGCCCTCGACCGGACCGGCAAACAACTCTTCGACAAGGCACTGCCCAATGACGAAGCGAAGCTCCGCGAGCTGATCGGGCAGCTGAAACGACACGGCCAGGTCTTGTTCGTCGTCGATCAGCCCGCGACCATCGGCGCCCTGCCGATCGCCGTCGCCCAGGCCGAAGACGTGCTCGTGGGCTACCTGCCGGGGCTGGCAATGAGGCGCATCGCGGACCTGCACGCGGGCGAAGCCAAGACCGACGCCCGCGATGCCGCGATCATCGCCCAAGCCGCGAGGAGCCTCCCGCACGCGCTGCGGTCACTGCAACTGGCCGATGAGCAGGTCGCTGAGCTCTCGATGCTTTGCGGTTTCGACGACGATGTCGTCGGCCAGATCACGGCCACGAGCAACCGTATCCGGGGCCTGCTCACCCAGATCCACCCTGCGTTGGAGCGGGTCCTGGGCCCGCACCTGGACCATCCGGCGGTGCTGGATCTGCTGCAGCGCTACCCAACGCCAGCGACGATGAAGGCCGCTGGCCCAACCCGACTCGGTAACCGGCTGCTGAAGTTGGCACCGCGAATGGGCCGGCGCCTCGCGGACGAGATTACCCAGGCGCTGGCCGAGCAGACCGTCGTGGTCACCGGCACGAACGCGACCAGCATCGTGCTCCCCAAGCTTGCCGAACAGCTCGCCGCGCTCCGCCGGCAACGGGACGAGATCGCCGTCGAAGTCGAGCGGCTCGTGGAGGCTCACCCTCTTCACCCCGTCCTGATCAGCATGCCCGGAGTCGGGATCAGGACCGCAGCCAGACTCCTCACCGAAGTCTCCGGCAAGGACTTCGCCTCCGCCGGCCACCTCGCCGCCTACGCTGGCCTGGCCCCCGTGACCAGGCGCTCCGGCAGCTCCATCCGCGGTGAACATCCCTCCCGGCGAGGCAACAAGATCCTCAAACGGGCGCTATTCCTCTCGGCCTTCGCCGCCCTCGCGACCCGGTCTCACGGGCCTACTACGACCGCAAGATCGCCCAAGGCAAGCGCCACAACCAAGCCCTCATCGCCCTCGCCCGACNCGCTGCGACGTCCTCTACGCCATGCTCCGCGACGGCACCCTCTATCAAACCGACCATCAACTCGCCGCTTGACAAAAACATAGGGGCACCCCCCCCCCGACAAGCGCGGGGCCCGGGTCTACTGTGTTGGCATGGTGACGAGCACATGGCCGGAGGAGTCCGTGCGCACCGGGATCAACCGGTGCGTCGAGGCCTGTGTCGCGCTCGTGCAGGTGAGCGAGGACTGCGCCGCCGCCTGCCTCGCCCTCGAGGGCAACGGTGAGATCACCCACTGCTTCCTGGCCGACCTTGACTGCATCGAGGTGTGCTCCGCGACCAGCCGGCTGCTGTCCTGGCATGTGCACAGCGACGGAGCGACCGCGATCGCCATGCTGGAGACGTGCCGCGAGTCCTGCTCGGCCTCGGTCGAGGCCTGCGAGCGGATGGCGGAGCTGTACCCGTCGTGGCTCACCTGCACCATGGCCTGCCGGCGCGTCATGGACGCCTGCGGCACGCTGCTCGCCGCGCTCTAGCCCGGGAGGCGGTGTGACCCTGGCCGCGGTGTAGTCCGCGCCGCGGTGTAGCCCGCGCCGCGCCGCGGCCGTCGCCGGTCAGACGAGCTGCGCCTCGTCCTTCACCACGCGCTGACCGACGACGGCCGAGACCCCGTCCTGCCGCATCGAAACGCCGTAGAGGGCATCCGCGATCTCCATCGTGCGCTTCTGGTGGGTGATGATGATGAGCTGGCTGGCGGCGCGCAGGTCCTCGAAGATGGTCAGGAGACGGCCGAGGTTGGCGTCGTCGAGCGCGGCCTCGACCTCGTCCATGATGTAGAACGGGCTCGGGCGGGCCTTGAAGATCGCGATCAGCAGGGCCACGGCCGCCAGCGAGCGCTCGCCGCCGGACAACAGCGACAGGCGTTCGATCTTTTTGCCGGCCGGTTTGACGGAGACCTCGATGCCGGTCGTGAGCAGGTTATCGGGGTCGGTCAGACGGATGCTGCCGCTTCCGCCCGGAAACAGCACCGGGAAGACCTCGGCGAACGCCGCCTGGGTGTCCTCGAAGGCGGCGCCGAAGATGGCGCCCATCTTCTCGTCGATCTCCTCGATGATCGTGAGCAGGTCCCGCCGGGTGTTGGTGAGGTCGGTGAGTTGCTCGGTCAGGAACCGGTGCCGCTGTTCCAGCGCCGCGAACTCCTCCAGAGCGAGCGGGTTGATGCGGCCGAGCTGGGCGAACCTGCGTTCGGCCACGGCGAGGCGCCGCTGTTGTTCCTCACGGTCGAAGCTCGAGGCCTCTCCGTTGGGGTCGTCCGCCGGGACTGGCTGGTCGGGGCCGTACTCGGCGACGAGCACCTCTTCCACCAGGCCGAGCTCGCTGCCGGCGCGTTCCAGCAGTCCGGAGAGGTGCAGTTTCTTCTCGTAGATCGCCAGTTCGAGCCCGTGCACCGTCTCGGTGACCGACTGCAGGCGGGTGCGCAGCGCGTTGTCGTCCCGGCGCAGCGCCGCCAGCTCCTCGTTCTGGCTGCTGCGCTCGTGCTCGGCGCCCGCCAGACGCACCCGGGCCTCGGCCACCGAGGCATCAACGGCGGCGAGCACCCGGGGCAGCGCCTGGGCGACATCCGTGGCCGCGGCCACCTGCCGGCGACGGATGACGGCGCGGCGAGCTGCCTCCTCGGCCGCGGCCCGCTCGGTCTCGCGCCGGCGGGCGAGGGCGTCCGCCCGGGCCTGGGCGGCCCGCACCCGTTCGCGGGCCGTCTCCACCTGCAGCCGGGACTCGACCTCGGTCTCGCGGGCGGCCTCGAGCGCGGCGTAGAGCAGGTCGCGGGAACCCGAGTCGAGGACCGGGCGCGGCCGGGCCCGCATCGAATCGAGTTCGGTCCGGGCCGCCTCGCTCGCCGCCTCGGCTCCGGCCACGGCCTCGCCGGCTAGGCGGAGGGCGGCGGAGAGCCGGTTGCGTTCGGCGGTGGCCGCCTCGACCTGCACGGTGGCACGGTTGGTCTTGTCGGCCTGGGCGGCCAGGCGGGAATCGTAGGCGCGGAGCCGGGCGAGGGCGCCCTGGGCCTGTTCCTTGCCGGTGCGGAGCAGGGCTCGCGCGTCGCCGAGGTCCTGGCCGACCACCTCAATGCGGGACGTCACCTCGCCGAGGGCTGCGGCTGCGGCATCGCGGTCGGCGACCAGCTCGAGCTTGCTGCGTTTGGCGCCGGAGCCGCCGCGCAGCACGTACTCGCTGAGCACGTCTCCCGTTCGGGTGATGATGGTGAGCGGTGGGCCCGCGGCCTCGCGGTTTAGGCCGCCGATGGTCCCGGCGGCGGCTGTGGCTGTGGCTGTTGCTCGGGCCGCGGCTCGTGCGGCGTCGAGGTCGTCCGCGATCACGGTGTGTTCGAGCAGGCCACGCACGCCGGCGGGCGCATCAATCACCGAGCAGGCCCAGACCAGGCCGTCAGGGAGGTCCTGTGGCTCCGCGCCACGCCCGGCGACCGGACCGGCACCCGCCTCGGCAATCGTCTCGGCAGCCGGCCCGGCGCCCGGCTCGGTACCCGCGTCGGCCACGACGAGCTCCACCCGGCCGAGGTCGTCGGCCCGGGCGCGCAGCACGGCATCGAAGGCCGCATCGAGGGTCTCGGCGAGCACGGCGTCGGCGAGCGACCCGAGGGCGGCGGCGATCGCGGCCTCGTAGCCCGGGTGCACCCGCACGTGATCGGCCACCAGCCCACGGATGCCCGTCAGCGCCGCGGCGACCAACGCCGACGAGCCGTCCTTCTGGTCCAGGGCGAGGGACAACGCCCCCGCGCGGGCCGCGAGCGCGTCCCGTTCCCGCTCGAGCAGGTGCAGCTCGTCGCGGCCGCGTTCGACCTCGCCCTCCGCGTCGACGACGGCGGCCCGGCATTGCTCGAGGGTGTCGGCCGGCGCGCCCTCGCCGAGGTCGGCGTCGGCTTCTTCAGCAGCCCCCTGCAGCGCGGCGAGCTGCGCCTCGGCGGCGGTGACCCGGCCGGTGGCTGCGTCGAGGGAGTTCTGCTGGCGCAGCACCTCACCGCGCACGGAAGCCAGCCGGGACGCCGCCGTCTCCGCCTGGCCGGTCAGCTCGGAGATCCGGAGGTCGTGCCTTGAGACCAGCACCGCCTGGGCGGAGATCTCCTCGTCGAGGGCGTCGAGCTCGCTGCGGGCCGCGGCGGTCGACGCACGCGCCGCCGCCCAGGCGGCCTCTGCCTCTGTGATGCGGTCGCCGAGGGCCGCAACCTCGGCGGCGGCATCCGTCAGCATGGTCGCGGACACGCTCGGGCCGGCGTCAGCGGGTTCGGCCTGGGCGCCCAGCAGGGCGAGGCGCTGGTTGGCCAGGGTGTACAGCCCCCGCAGGCGCTCCTGCACGGATTCGAGGCCGAAGCCGGTGCGCCGGGCCTGGTCGACGGCGTCGCCGATCTGCGCCTGTTCGAGCCGTTCCAGACGCAGTTGTTTCTGCTCGAGCTGCTCGGTCAGCACCAGTCGTTCGGCGTGCCGTTCGCTCTCGGTGCGCCCGTGGGCGTCCAGGGCCGTGCGGAGGGCGACGACGTCGTCGGCGAGTAGCCGGGCCCGCGCATCGCGGGCGACGGACGCGATCGTCTGCGCCTCCCGGGCGATCTCGGCCTGCCGGCCGAGGGGTTTGAGCTGACGGCGGATCTCCCCGGCCAGGTCGCTCAGCCGGGTGAGGTTGGCCTGCATGGCGTCGAGCTTGCGGAGGGTTTTCTCCTTGCGCCGACGGTGTTTGAGGATGCCGGCGGCCTCCTCGATGAACCCGCGCCGGTCCTCCGGGCTGGCGCGCAGCACGGCGTCCAGCTGGCCCTGCCCGACGATCACGTGCATCTCGCGGCCGAGGCCGGAGTCGCTGAGCAGTTCCTGCACGTCGAGCAGCCGGCAGGTCTGCCCGTTGATCGCGTACTCGCTGGCCCCGTTGCGGAACAGGGTGCGGGAGATGGTGACCTCGGTGTAATCGATCGGCAGCGCACCATCCGTGTTGTCGATGGTCAGCGTCACGGCCGCCCGCCCGAGCGGACCCTTGGTGGACGTGCCGGCGAAGATCACGTCTTCCATCTTGCCGCCGCGGAGCGTTTTCGCGCCCTGCTCGCCCATCACCCAGGCGAGCGCGTCGACGACGTTGGACTTGCCGGAGCCGTTGGGGCCGACCACGCAGGTCACGCCCGGTTCGAACGCGAACGTGGTCGGGTGGGCGAAGGACTTGAACCCCTTGAGGGTGAGGCTCTTCAGATACACGGCCCACCCTTTCCGTTTCGCTCGAGGCTCCGTTGCGCGTGCTGCCGGCCGCGGCCTTCTCGGCCAACTGCAGCGAGCTCTGCCAGCCACAGGCTCCGCCCGCTTTGCCAACCGCGACCGCCGCCCTGTCCCACGGTACCGGACTCACCCCGCCCGCCCCGTTAGGCGCGGTCCCTAACGAATTCGACGGAGATTTTGCCCGATCTGGGCTGAAACGGATGTTTTGGGCCCCGTTGGAGCAAAATCTCCGTCGAATTGGTTCAGAGGGCCGGGGAGAGCCGGCACTTGCTCACGGTCAACGAGGCGATCGGCTTCGTGCCAGTGGTCGCTGGGGAGACTGGCGCCGGGACGCCCGGTCACGCGCGGCCCCGCCCCTAACGAATTCGACGGAGATTCTGCCCGATCTGGGCTGAAACGGGCGTTTTGGGCATGTGGGGAGCAAAATCTCCGTCGAATTGGTTCTAGGGCAGCGGGGTCTAGGGCGGAGAGTTCTAGGGCGGAGAGTTCTAGGGCGGCGGGCTTTAGCGCAGGCGCTGGCAGCGGGGGCAGAGGTGCGACGAGCGGTTCATGAACTGCTCGCGCACGAGCGGGGTGCCACAGACCGGGCAGGGTTTTCCCTGCCGGCCGTAGACGGACAGGCTGTGCGAGAAGTACCCGGACTGGCCGTTCACGTTCACGTACTGAGCGTCGAAGCTGGTGCCGCCCTCGGCGAGGGCGCGGTTCAGGATGCTGCGCACGGCGGCCAGCAAAACGCGGGCCTTCGCCGGCGAGAGCGACGCGGCCGGCTGCTCGTAGTGGAGGCGGGCGGCGAAGAGGGCCTCGTCAGCGTAGATGTTGCCGATCCCGCTGATCAGGGTCTGGTCGAGCAGCGCTCGCTTGATGCCCGTCTTCTTACGGGCCAGGGCCGCCAGGAACGACGAAGCGGAGAAGGAGACGTCGAGCGGGTCGCGGGCGATGTGCGCGACCTGCGAGGGGATCAGCCCCGACCACGCTCCGCCGGCCCGGCCGGAGAAGCCGGCGGGCAGTCCGTCCCTGGTGGGCGCCATGGTGTCGACGGCCATGCTCCCGAAGATGCGCTGGTCGACGAAGTTGAGCCAGATCTCGCCGTGGTCCGGGTGATCGAGGGCGAGACGGATGCGAAGCTGCGCGTCGGCATCCGTGCCCGGGCTGCGCAGCAGCACCTGGCCGCTCATGCCCAGGTGCACGACCAGTGCCCGCCCGGTATCCAGCGGCAGCCAGAGGAACTTGCCCCGGCGCACGGCGGCGAGGACACGGTGGCCCTGCAGCAGCTCGCCGAAGGGGCCCAGGGCGCGGTCGTGACGGCGCAGCGAGCGGTCCTCGAAGACCTCGACGCCGGCGATCACCGCTCCGGTGACGGCCGGTTCGACGCCGGCGCGGACGACCTCGACCTCGGGCAGTTCGGGCATGCGCGCGGTTCAGCCGGCCGGCGTCAGGGGGTGCTGAGCCGGGTCCAGGCGTCGAGCGCGGCAGCCATCTCGGCGTGCTTCTTGCTCGTGCCTTCGCCGGTGGCGGTGACGATGCCCACGGTGACCGTGGCGATGAAGACCTTGGAGTGGTCCGGGCCGCTCTCGGAGATGAGGTAGACCGGAGCCCCGGAGCCCAGCCGCGCCGCGGCCTCCTGCAGGCTCGTTTTCGGGTCCATGGAGACGCCGAAGTGTCCCGGGTCGTTCAGGAGCGGCTCGATCAGGCGCAGCACGAACGCGGTCGCGACCTCACCGCCGGAATCGAGGTAGACCGCCCCGATCAGCGCCTCGACGGTGTCGGCGAGGATCGACGACTTGTCGCGGCCGCCGGTGAGGATCTCGCCGCGGCCGAGCCGCACGTAGCCGCCCAGCCCGATCCCGCGCGCGATGCCCGCGAGGGCGACGCTCGACACTAGGCTGGCCCGGCGCTTGGCGAGGTCACCCTCGTCGAGCCGCGGGTACGCCCGGTAGAGCATGACCGTCACGGCCTGCCCCAGGATCGAGTCGCCGAGGAATTCCAGGCGCTCGTTCGTGGGCACGCCGCCGTGCTCGTACGCGTACGAGCGGTGGGTCAGGGCCAGCTCCAGCAGTTCCGGATCGATCTGCACGCCGAGCGTCGCCAGCAGGGCCGACATCTCGGGAGCGACGCTCACGAGTGACCGCCGAGAACACTGATGCCGCGACTCCACGGGCCGGAACCCGCAATGGGGTCCCCCGGCATCCGTCGGCGCGGCATCAGAGAATCGAGCACAACCGACTTAAACGTCGGCGACTTTGCGGCCCTTGTATTCCATGAACAGCGCCGTGCCGGCGGCGTCGGTGACGACCTTGGCGCGGTGCGGCAGGCTGTAGACGACTTTGCCGTTTTCCATGGTCTTGACCAGGGTGGGAGCCTCGGCCTTCCAGCAGGAACGACGTGAGCGGGTGTTGGAGCGTGATTGCTTGCGCTTCGGGACTGCCATGACTACTTCTCTTCTCTATCCGTTTCAGCCTGGATGTCTTCATCCGTGCCGCTGCTTTCGGAAGCTTGGAATTCCATCAGCGCGGCCCACCGGGGATCGCGCTTTTCTTCGGGTACGAATTCAGGGGCCTCGGCAAGCCGTTCACCGGTCTCGGGGTCGAGACCTGGGCAATCCGGCCGGCAAACCGGCTGGAACGGCAGTGACAAAACCACCGCATCCCTGATCAGAGGTTCAAGATCCACGTGGTCATCTTGAACTTCACTTTCATAAGCTTCGTCTAGAGAGTACGCGAAAAGCTCGTGAAACTCGACTTGGACCGGCAACTCGACGTCGATCAGGCATCGGCCGCACTCTCCGGCGGCGATTCCGGACACCTGGGCGGAGACGAGAATGCCTTCGTGCAGGGTCTCGAGACGCAGATTGGCGACGAGGGTCGAGCCGGCTTTCACGGCCACGAGGCTTTCGCCGAGGTCTTCCGGGACGGCGATTTCGAGGTGGCGCTCGTGCATGGTTCCCGGGCGGTTGATCAGGTCTCGCACATCGACCTTGTACGGGGTCTTCTTGAACTTAGTCACGGGGAATCATTCTACGCGTTCGCGGCTGGG
The DNA here is from genome assembly GCF_004403275.1 of Cryobacterium sp. TMT4-10. NCBI lineage: Bacteria > Bacillati > Actinomycetota > Actinomycetes > Micrococcales > Microbacteriaceae > Cryobacterium > Cryobacterium sp. TMT4-10. The sequence goes on along the minus strand of NZ_SOGU01000019.1, from coordinate 349 downwards.
TGTTCGCGTTGTCGCCCGGCTGCGGGCCGCCACAGCGACGCGGGCAGCAGCCGCGACCTCAGACGGATGCCCCGGGCCGACCCTTCGTGGACGGCGCGCCCGACCAGGTCGAGGTCCCCGACCAGCGCCGATGCCTGCGTGGCTGCCCGTTCCGCGGCCTGGTCATCGCCCGCACCGGTGCCGGTGCGAAGTTCAGGGCGAGGTTCAGTGCGAGGGGCAGTGCCCGCCCGCGAGAACCGGTCCCGTTCCGTGGCGAGGAGAAGCCGGTCGAGGGCCGCGGCGGCCCCGGGGCCGGGCGCGCCGGGCGGCGCGCGCTGCGGCTCCCCCGACGGCTCCCCCGGTCGCTCCC